>VCMI01000041.1 GCA_006222135.1 Thiomicrorhabdus sp.
TCTTGAATGACGAGGAGCTATTAGTTTTAACTTTTGATATATCTGTAATATTATTTTTAATGGCTAATTGATCTTCAGTAGATACATTGTCAACTAACATCTTAATTTGCCAGCTTAGAGAGGGTTTTAAATTAGCCGATTTAATAAGGTTAAATTGGAAAGAATCTTTTATCACATCCTGCGGAGTGACCCAGTTATGGTTTTGTTGAAGTAATCTAGGTTCAGCAATTGCAAGTAAAAAGTGGGGTTAATGTCGCACAGTTGTACTTTGTAAAGTAATAAGATGAGGGTTTATCTTTTAATTCCCAAATATGTTGATGAATTTATTTTTTTTCACGGTGAGTCAACTTAATCTGGTATTCCCAGATATTTCTATTTTCAACGGTTTGATAATGTTCAATGTGCTTTTTGTATGGCAGTAATGCAAAAATTCCATCCATGCCCGTTACTAAACTACGAAAAATTAGGTTAGCCGGATTAAAGCTGTCTAGTACCGTAAAGTAAGATATAGCATGTGAAGTATCATTATTTTGGGCATTTTTTCCTGAGATCTTTAAAAAAMCTATGCCCCATCATGCTCGATGGAGAAGATACATTTTCTGAAGCAAAACACAAGCTCAATGTTGTCAGCAGGTGCTTTTTCTAAAAAATTCGTTATATTCATTGCAAGTTGGTTTTGGAAAGTCTGCTTTGGGTAAGTTTAATTGTTCTGATAGCCAATTAAATCTAGCTGGAAATTGGCAAATTGCATGTGAATCATCGATCACTTCGGTGTTTTTAAAAGCAATAAGAGAAAGTTTTAATTCTTGTTCTAATGACTGATTGGGATAGCTGAATAAAAATTTAGGGCCATTTATAAAGAATTCATTTTCTTTAAAATGCAGTAAGGCTTTCCATGTCGGCTTGTTAAAAACTTCTTCGGAATAGGCTTTGATAGGTAATAAAAAAAGACTGATTATCAAGATAATCAGTCTTTTTTGTAACATGTTCGAAATGTAAGTTTGCAAATTTATTTGCAGTTTACTTCGATTTTATCTTCATATTGCCACATTTTTTCAGTTGAATAGTCAGTGGTTGAACCAAAAGCACCACCAGAAAGTATGTTGACGAAGAATACAGGATCAACTTTGCTGTTCGCGACAGTGCTTTGTGCACATTTCCCGTCTGTAGATGTAATCATAAGTGCGTCTTTAGTTCTTTTTACATCAATGACAGTTGGTGCAGTTACTGTTTGACCATTAACTTGAAGATCTGCTTTTTCACCATTGCTTGTAACAAGGTTAACTTTTTGCAAATCATCATTCAAGATAGTTGCACAGCCAGATAGTAGAGATACAGAAAGAGCTGCTGTGATTAGCGCAATTTTTTTCATTTTTTGAAGCCTATAGAGTTATAAAGAATGTGTAGTATATAGTTGTTTGATGACTTGTCCAGATTATATTGCGTATTATTTTTAGTTATTTTTTATGTAGTCATATTAATCTTGTTAGAACTTCAAAATGGGGAGGATATGAATCGCACTTAGAAAATTTGGATTAGATAAAACCCCCAGATTTTCAGCCGAGTTGAGCAGTTTTAGATAGCCTAAATTGTTAGTATTGGCTTCTTTAAGCGTCGCTATCTGTTGCATTTCTGCTTTGGTTTTTAGTAATTTAGGCAAAGCCGTAAAATCATCTCTCTTTGCTCGTGATTAGGGCCGTTACTTAACTCTAAAGAACCCTCGGACAGAAAGCTAGTGACGATTTTGTCATATCTTACTAATATTGAGCCTTGCGCCACATTTAATGCTTTTATCACTTCTTGTAAACCGATGGCACTACTTATTTTGATTCTTTTTAATCGATTTCTTTGAAATTTCGGTTTATATTCCGCAATATGTGCATTAGCGCATAATAGGCACTTTTCAAGGTGCCACACCGGTTCACTAAGTCTAGAATAGACTCAATCTTCGTCTGGCCAGTATCGTGAATGAGTAAAATCCCTTGGTGACCATAAAATACAGATTTCAATGACGCTCGAATAAAGCCCGATGACTTGATTAGCCTCATTGACAATAAAAACAGCACCATTCTGACTGATATTGTAATTCAAGTTATTGGCCTTTTGAGTCCTGGGTAGAGCATTTATGGTGTCCTTTGTAAGATCGTCATCGCGTCTACATATTCAAGATTCAGGCTTTCAGAGACGCTACGACAAGTGATGTGACCTTTTATCACATTTAATCCTTGTCGAAAGTTTTCATCGTCTAGCAAAGCTCGTTGATATCCCTTATTCGCTAAAGTGAGAATATAAGGCAGAGTGGCATTATTGAGTGCCAATGCTGAAGTTCGAGGCACTGCGCCGGGCATATTAGTGACACAGTAATGAACAACCCCATCAACTACATAAGTAGGATCTTGGTGGGAGGTCGGTCGAGAAGTTTCAAAACAACCGCCTTGGTCGATGGCCACATCAACGACGACGGCTCCCGGTTTCATTTTTTAATATGTTCTTTGGTCACTAATTTTGGAGCGCTGGCACCAGGGATGAGTACGGAACCTATCACTAGATCCGCTTCAAGTAGTTGTGTTTCGATAGACTCTGGCGTTGATAAAATGGCTTGAATATCCTCACCAAAGAGCGCTTTAATCTTGCTTATAGCATCCACACTTCGATCAATAATAACCACTTCGGCACCGAGGCCAATAGCCATTTGTGCCGCATTGCATCCCACGATACCCCCTCCAATAATGACGACTTTGGCCGGTTTTACACCCGTGACGCCACCAAGGAGAATACCTCTGCCACCATAAGTTTCTTCCAAGAAGTGTGCTCCTTCCTGAATAGACATGCGGCCAGCCACTTCGGACATGGGAATCAAAAGTGGTAAGCCGCCGTGGGTATCTTGAACGGTTTCGTAGGCAATGCAAATCGCTTTRCTGTTAACAAGGTCTTGCGTTTGTGAAAGGTCGGCCGCTAGGTGTAGATAGGTAAATAGAATTTGTCCTTCGCGCAGCATGGCGCGTTCAATCGCGTGTGGTTCTTTAACTTTGACAATCATTTCTGCCTGAGCAAATATCTCAGCGGCGGTCTTCAGAATGGTGGCGCCAGCTTGACGGTAATCGCTATCCGTAAAACCAATCCCTATGCCAGCTTGAGTTTCTACTAACAGTTGATGTCCATCCGCAACTAGACGTTGAACACTCGACGGAATCATGCTGACTCGGTATTCATTGTTTTTTATCTCTTTGGGTACGCCAATAATCATTGTCTGTTTCTCCATCGTCAGAAATATAGTTCATCATAGCGTTTACTTTAACTCTTTAAAATCGCTATGTGGCTTCGTTTGATCTCTCAGTTTCTTGCTCAAGTTTTTTTAAGCGCTCTTGGTTATCTTCAATAGTGGCTTTAATACTTTTTTCTCTATGTCTGTTACATCGGTTAGCGTTGCTTCAAGCTACTGAATATGCTTCAGCAAATCATTTTTTTCCTTGTCGAACTTTTCCACTTGTTCAGCCTTGTCAAACACGATCTCTTCTGCAGCCTGCGATGTACTCGCAGATTGTTGCTTTGTGGGTCTGGGAATGATCCGTTCGCTTTCGTCGAACTGACGTTGATTCATAAAGGAGGGAGGCATGATTTCGACACCGTTACCATGCAATGTGTCTAATACGGCACGGGAAAGCTCAGATCTCGCCGTTAGGAGGCCTTTTACATCAGAGAGAACGCCCGAGATTCGGTAGGTGATTGCATCATTTCCAAGTTCCAAAATATGGACAAAGGGTTCCTTAAGTCCGCTTTTTTCCGCCGCCTTGATTAAAAGAGAGTCTACCTGTGAATGATGAACATCATAGCCGAGAGATAGAGAGACAGAAACAATGGCACCAGAGCTACGTACTGTAGAGATTGGGTTGGAGACCAAATATATTAGGGATAGCGATCAGTTCTCGATTCTCGGCTTGAATTTCTGTATCGAATAGACCTTTTTCAGTCACTCGCCCGAAGTGTTCACGAACGTAAATAAAATCACCAATTCGGAATGGCGTTGTAACTTGCAGTAAAAGCCCCGCAATGGTATTGGAAAAAACAGTCCCTGATGAAAAGGCGAAGATAGCAGAAATCACTAAACTAATGAGTCCGATGATTTGATTGCGTGAGCTTGCCTCTACTGGCAGAGCCAATGCCAAAGCCACAATACTAGCAAGCGTTAAGCCCATCATAATGAGTTGTCGCGTAATCTTACGCTCGCTTCCTAAATCCAAATGTCTTCTGATGAGAATCCAATGAGTCCCCCAAAGCAATACTTCAAAACTGAAGCCCGTTATTAATAGAGGGAGATAGGGGGTAATGAATTCCACAATACTATTTAAGAATGGCATGTACAGATCTCTTTGTTATCACGAACGATTAGAACTATTAATATATACGTATTACTTACTGAGTTGTATTTAATATTTTAAGCTTAATGGCTAAGTTAATTGATCGATTGATGATTTGAGATGGGTACAGCGCGTGGATGTGTCATAGTAACGTGATTTGGATAATGCTTTAAGGGGTTGTCTTAGATAATGTTAGTTATCTAGGATAATCCCAAAAAAGTGAACTCTCAGCTTTTCGAGATGCTTTTCTTACCTTTGCTTCGATGAAAGATTAAACCAATTGGCATTAAGACACCGAGCAATACATGCAAGATGCTACTGTATTGTGAGAGTAGTTCATTTCCAAAATAGTAAATTCCTAAACTGCTGAAGATGATAAGTGCCCAGTAAGTAGCAAATAAAGCACCATTTTTGCAGTTCTCATTGCGACGCCAGTGCGACCGCATATGCAGTGACCACAAAGTGCCTAATAGCCATAACATAATCCAACCAAACAAGGCATGAATAACGGTTATCCATTCTCGGCTATCGCCGCTAGAAATAGCTAAGTCCATTAACCAATCTGAATCCCATTGCACTCTAAACAGTAGGAAAGCGGGAATTAACAAAATCCCACTGACAAATAAGATCAGCGTGGTATTCATTAAAAAAGGTAAAAAAAGCTTTGGATAACCGTTCATAAAAGTCCGTGTTAATTTAATGTTTAAGTATTTAGGTGTAAATATTAATGGATTTAAGCTTTGCTTGTTGTGCTTGTTATATAAGTTGCTGAAAAACGTTTCGCTAAGGAATGACGATGTTGTTCTGGCGTTAGAGCCAATACTTTAGTCAGCGCATCTGCCAGCCAAGCTTCGACGGCGATAACACTGATAATGCAATCCTTCGGTTGTTTACCCTGATTATCAATAATATATCCAGGAAAATCAGTTGGATTTTTTTGTACTGACTTGAGAGGTGGCTAAGGCTTGGTTGCTGAGTGTAATCAAAGGTGATAATTCTCCGTCATGACGTTGCTGGATCGGCATTTTTAAATCACCAAAAACCCGAAGATCTCCCCCCGCATTCACCCACCCAGCAGGGGCTCCGGTTTTCATGAGTGCGTCGATGGATTGATCAATGGCATAGCCTTTAGCAATGCCATCTAAGGTGATGATAATAGGTTTCAGTAAACGTGCTTTATTCTGAAAAATTTCAATATCATCTGCACCACCAGCAGGGATAAAAGGATCTTTAAAATGGTTGGGGAGTTGATTATTGTGCACTAAATGACCACCGAGTGTGCAATTGAATAAACCATCCGTCTCTAGAAATAATTGTTTAGCGTACTTTAATACTTCAATAATTTCTTTGGGTAATTCAATCCATTCACCTTGCGAGTTATTTAACTGTGATAAAGCACTTTCAGTATTGTGAAAACTCATTTGATTTTGAATGTTTTCAATACAGGCAAAGGCGCTGTTAAATGCATCTGACTGATTGTTATTATCCACAAATCCAATTTCGACATAGGTGCCTAAAAGCGGTTTCATGCGTTTTACAATATTGGTTTTTTTCATGGTTTCAACATAACTTCATATAAAGCCAGTAAACGCTTTACACCATTGGTCACGTTACGGCAGGAGAGTGTCGCGCCACTAATATTTGGAATATCTTCTTCAAGCTCCAACGGACTCTGTTTATTGGCACCTATAAAGTTTTTACGCCAATCAGCTTCGTTGACCTCGCCACCATAGGTTTCACGATAATCCATAATTTCGATACTAATGACTTCTCCTGAAGGGGATAGGGCTAAAGCATAGGTAATGAATTCATGTTTGCCAATGACCTTGTCGATTATAAACCAGCCTTTGAAAGCGCCATTTTCATAAGCTTTCCAGGCCTTTTGGGTTTTCCAACGTTGACGGATATCACTGATCGATTCAATGGCATCACGCTGGCTTTCATTCAGCTCTAGAAAATTTTCAGTAAACTGGCTGGCGCTTGGGTATAAAGCCATTTGGGCCTGTTCAACACTCAGGTATTGAATGCCATAAGCAGGACAAGTGATAGCTGCAACAGGCAGCATAAAAAGAGGAAATATTGATTTCATAATGGATTCTTCTGAACTCGATTGAATAATTCGGAATAGTTAAAGACCTCTTTTTCATGAACTCAATAAAAAGGTCTTTTCATAATTTAAGATCGTTAGAAATTGTATCCCAGTTTAAATTTGACTTCCTGTTTGGTTTTTTCAATCAGGTGAAGATTGGTGTCTGACTGATTTTCATAGGTTTCGCCACCACCAGACAGCTGTCCAAGTACCGTTAGAGTCGACCAGAAGTGCTTATTGCCGTAATGCAATGAAGGACCAGCAAACAGTGACCAACGTTCTTGACCAACTTCTGTTTCATATTCCGTCTCATAAATGGCTTCTGCACCAATCGACCAATTAGGCGCAAAGCGATAAGAGAGGCCTGTACTGATGCCGATGCCCACTTCCATTTCAGGTTTAGTTGGCCATTCTTCTTCGTCATCAATGCCTTCAATTGGATCACGTGTTGCGTGAGTCGTTTCCAAATCTGCATTTCCTAGCCAAACAAGCTGGCCATCCATGAAATACTTTTGTAACTGAAGTCCTAGATTGGCGGATAGAGTGTCTTTATCTTGACCGGAGTGTTGGTCAATCGTGTCGTAATCGATGCCGAAAGAAGCTGAAAGGCCAATATCATTTAGGGCCGGGGTTAAAAAGCTATATTTAAGCTGTGCTTCTATTCCAGATAGGGTCAGTCCAAGGCTTTTCTCTTGTGGAAGATAACCACCAATAATCAAACCCTTCGTCTCAACGCTATGACCGATGATGGCCGCTGACCCAGAGAAGCGGTTACTGAAACCATATTCAAGTTCTGTCGTGCTGTCGATAGCATCATAGGTTCCTTGGCCTTTGTCACTACGTTGTGTGAAGATTTGGTAGAGTTCTAAAGCGCCTTTTGGTAAAGGTTCTGCGCCTTTGGTATAGCCTAAAAGGTTTTCGCCAGCTTGAGCGGTTGGCAGGTATGCTAGTGCGCTAAGAAGGGTTGCTGATAATAAATGCGTCTTGTTCATAATGGGGTTCCACCAGTTTTATTTTGAGTGTTAAACGTAATCTAAATGATAATGATTGGCGTTTATAGTAGCGAGTGTTTTCTGGTCTGTCAAACTTAATGATAATGATTCGTATTATGTTTATTAATTAAAATATTGTAATTTACCATTAGGCGCTTTTATGGATTGAGCAGAAGTCTCCACTTCAGCGGTCTTGATAGACTAAAAATATCTTAAATAGGATTTTTTGTGTCTGTAACAGGGAATCAGTTAAAATACACGCAATTAAAATGAACGAGAGAAACATCATGTCTATAGAACAACCAACGGTCGGTGTCATCAGCTTAGGCTGTCCAAAAGCAACGGTGGATACTGAGCGGATTTTGACGCAACTTAGAACGGAAGGCTATCAGTTAACCAATAGTTATGCCGATGCCGATACAGTCATCGTCAATACTTGTGGTTTTATCGACAGTGCGGTTCAGGAGTCTTTAGATACTATTGGTGAAGCATTGGCCGAGAATGGCAAAGTCATCGTCACGGGGTGTTTAGGCGCAAGAGCTGAAGAGATTACGGCTGTGCATCCTAAGGTGTTAGCGGTGTCTGGCCCCGCGGCTTATGCAGATGTGATTACAGCGGTGCACAATGTGATTGCACCACCGGCTCATAATCCGTTTGTCGATTTAGTACCGCCTCAAGGGATTAAACTGACGCCAAAACATTACGCTTACTTAAAAATATCAGAAGGCTGTAACCACCGTTGCACCTTCTGCATTATCCCTTCTATGCGTGGCGATTTAGTCAGTCGTCCAGTGAGTGATGTGCTGAATGAAGCGAAGCGTTTAAAAGACGCCGGTGTTAAAGAGTTATTGGTGGTCTCGCAAGATACGGCCGCTTATGGCGTCGATGTTAAATATAAAACAGAATTTGCAGAAGGTCGTCCGACTAAAACCTCTATGACCGGTTTGTCTGAAGCATTGGGCGAACTAGGGGGCGTTGGTGAGTTCTGGGTGCGTTTACATTATGTCTATCCATACCCGAATGTCGAAGAGGTTATTCCCTTGATGGCCGCAGGTAAAATCTTGCCTTACTTGGATATGCCTTTGCAACATGCCAATGCACGCGTCTTGAAAGCCATGAAACGCCCAGGCAATGTTGAGAAAACATTGGAGCGCATTAAAAGATGGCGTGAAGCCGTACCAGATTTGACGATTCGATCGACCTTCATTGTTGGTTTTCCAGGAGAAACCGAGGAAGAGTTTCAAGAGCTATTGGATTTCTTAGAAGAAGCGCAGTTAGATCGCGTCGGTTGTTTCCAATACTCTCCGGTAACGGGTGCGGTTGCTAATGAGATTGCCGAAGCGATTCCTGATGAGATTAAGCAAGAACGTTATGATCGTTTTATGCAAACTCAGCAAGTCATCAGTACCGCTAAGATGCAAGCCAAAGTCGGTAAGGTGATGCAGGTATTGGTCGATGAAATTGACGATCAGGGGGCGATTGCTCGTTCACCAGCGGATGCCCCTGAAATTGATGGTCTAGTCTTTATTGAAGACGGCTTCCATCTTCAACCAGGTCAATTTGTCACAGTCGAGATTGTGGCTGCAGATGAGTATGATTTGTGGGCACGTCCAGTTGCAGAGTTTGTGGAACAGGAAACATCTTTTATTGAGTTGGGATAGAGCCAACGATTATTTAAACGTTACATAAAAAGTAACGATAAATTTTATCTTATTAAAACCGCATTTATGCGGTTTTTTTATAGTCATAGATTCAACTAGTAAGTGCAACACCTATAGGAATTGAAAAAGGCCAGTTGATAAGCTACCTTTTAAGTTCCTACACAAAAGAGGTGTTGCCCAATGAGCACATATCATCAACTGACCTTAGAAGAAAGATATCACATTTACGGACTCAAACGTGCCGGATATAGCATTACGACTATCGCAGACGAGTTAAAACGTCATAAATCGACCATTAGCCGTGAACTCAAACGCAATATTAAATCCCGTGGTTGGCGACCGTTGCTTGCACATACACAAGCCGTCGAAAGACGGTCAAGTAAAGCAAAAAAAGAATATCTCATGACTGCTGGGAGCTTGTTATTCACTACTTGAAGCAGCGTTGGAGCCCTGAACAAGTGAGTGGTCGTACGTCGT
>VCMI01000198.1 GCA_006222135.1 Thiomicrorhabdus sp.
AATGGTTAGTCAGTGCCGTTGATTTATTGGGCGCTACTTTAATGTTGCTTGTTTTATTTGCGGTGGCTTTTAGTATGTTGAGCAGTTGTTCTTGGCTTACGATTATTGAATCAACCGGTCATAAGGCATGGTTGTTGGCAGGTTATCTTCGTGGATTAGTGCAAGGTAAAGTCATTGATTCTGAACGCTTTAAATCGACCGTACAGTCGTTGAAAGATAGAAACGGTGCCGTCCGTAAAAACCTACCGTCGGTTACTCCAAAAGCAGTGGGTAACCCACTTAAAGAGATAATCGCGAAGCAATTGGCTAAAGCTAAAGGTTTATCTGATGGCGGATTAAAAGAATTAGAAACACCAAACTACCACAAAAATAGTGCCGTTAATGTTGACATGAATATTGACAGCCGTTCAACAGCTCAAGCCAAAAACAGAGACAAGCCATTGCAGGATGTAGCTGGTTCTGAGATAAAAACGGCTGTGAGAGTCGGAGAGAAACAAGCGCCTAATACAGCCTTGCCGTTTGTCCGTTCAGGGGCTTTACCTGGTTTGGATTTATTAGATCCGCCCATGCATTATGAGGAAGGTTTCTCTAAAGAAGAGCTGGCAGCACTCTCTGTTTTATTGGAGCAACGCTTATTAGAATTTGGCGTCACAGCACAGGTAGAATCGGTTCAACCTGGCCCAGTCGTGACTCGTTTTGAGATATTACCTGCGCCGGGCGTTAAGGTTAGTCAAATCAACAACCTGGCGAAAGATTTGGCACGAGTCCTTTCAGTACAGTCCGTTCGAGTGGTCGATGTTATTCCTGGTAAAGCGGTGGTCGGGATTGAAATCCCCAATGAACAACGCGAAATTGTTAGTTTTAGTGATGTACTGGCCTCGGAGGAGTTTCAGTCCGCCAGTTCGCCATTAAGCATTGCATTAGGTAAAGATATTGCCGGGAAACCGGTGGTGGCCGATATTGGCAAAATGCCACATTTACTCGTCGCGGGAACCACCGGCTCTGGTAAGTCGGTTGGGGTCAATAGTATGATTCTTAGCCTATTGTATAAAAGCACGCCTGAGCAGGTGCGCATGATTATGATTGACCCTAAAATGCTAGAGTTGTCGATTTATGATGATATTCCGCATTTGTTAACGCCTGTGGTCACGGATATGAGTGAAGCGGCTAATGCTTTAAGATGGTGTGTTTTTGAGATGGATCGCCGTTATCAGTTGATGGCGAAWTAGGTGTCGAGAAACATTGCCGGCTATAACGCAAAGTAAAAAGACGGCCATTGATGCTGGTAAGCCAATTATCGATCCACTCTACGCACAGATTGCCAACTACGGCCATGATGTCGGGGAGGCGCCACCAACACTGGAAACCTTGTCTTATATTGTAGTGGTGGTCGATGAGTTTGCCGATATGATTATGGTGGTCGGTAAAGAGGTTGAACAACTGATTGCACGAATTGCTCAAAAAGCCCGTGCGGCTGGTATTCATTTGGTCTTAGCGACTCAGCGGCCTTCGGTGAATGTTATTACCGGTTTGATTAAGGCCAATATTCCGACCCGTATGTCTTTTATGGTGAGCACTAAGATAGATTCACGAACGATTCTTGATCAAGGTGGCGCTGAGCAGTTATTAGGCATGGGAGATATGTTATTCCTTCCACCGGGTTCTGGTAGTCCAAAACGTGTGCACGGTGCCTTTATGACCGATGATGAAAGTCGTCGTGTAGCCGATTTCGTCCGCTCACAAGGTGCGCCGCAATATCTGGAAAGCATTACTCAAGGGGTTACCAAACCCGATAGTGGTGGGCCAGGGCCAGATGCAGAGAGTGATGAGCTCTATGACCAAGCGGTTGATTTGTCGTGCAGGGTCGCAGAGTTTCAATCTCTTCCATACAACGTCACTTTAGAATCGGTTATAACCGAGCGGCCAGAATTGTCGAAACCATGGAATCTTCAGGGGTTGTATCGACCGCCGGTTCAAATGGTAATCGTGAAGTCTTGGCGCCCAAGCCTCAAGAGTGATTTAAAAACTGATTTTTTTCAAACCAATAATTAAACAAGAGTGTGCCTACCAGATGAAAATAAACAGATTATTACGATGCATACCACTATGGACACAGGCTTCTGCAATGGCGTTGCTGTTGAGTTTATCAAACAGTGCTCATGCAGAGAATGACCTGCAAACCTATGTCAATCACCTTAAAACGTTCAGTGCCGATTTTGTCACAAATTCTGACCGGATGAAGCCTTGTTTGAGCGGAATAAATCGGTCGGCCATTTTGAGCTAAATCGTCCAGGTCAATTAGTTTGGGAATATACAAAACCTATGCCGCAAAAGATTGTCGTCGATGGTCCTAATCTATGGGTCTATGATAAAGACTTGGATCAAGCAACCGTGCGACCGATTGCCGATATTAAAGGCGACATACCTTTAAGCTGGCTACTGTATAGCGAACAAATCGAGAGTAAATTTAGCATTATCGATGTTGGACACGACGACAGCGGTAAACATTGGTATAACCTGACACCCAAAAAACCCACCTATTTTCAAAGTATTGAAGTCGGTATGTTAGACGGTGAAATGGTTGAGGTTTGGATGTATCAAGGTTCAGACAATATCATTAAAGTCAGTTTTAAAAATATACAGTCTAATGTGGTGATTCCATTAGAGGCTTTTCAGTTCCAGTTGCCTGAAGGTATTGATTTGATTGGTCAACCGCAGTAATGTCAATTTACCAACCTTTGTCAGATCGTCTGCGCCCCAAAGTTTTAGAAGGCTTTGTCGGTCAGACACATCTTCTGGGGCCAAAAACGTGCGCTGTCGAGAATGTTAGAGACCGGCAGTTTGCACTCTATGATATTTTGGGGCCCGCCAGGAGTCGGTAAAACCACCCTGGCACGCTTGATTGCTTTACAGTCAGACTTGCAGTTTATCAATCTATCTGCGGTTTTAGATGGCGTCAAAGATGTTCGCCTCGCGGTTGAGAAAGCCAAGTTACATAGAGAGCAGTTTAAGCARGGCACTCTTTTATTGTCGACGAGGTGCATCGATTCAATAAAGCCCAGCAAGATGCGTTTTTGCCCTTTGTTGAAGATGGTACTTTTGTGTTTATCGG
>VCMI01000042.1 GCA_006222135.1 Thiomicrorhabdus sp.
ACACGACGACTGATTGAGCATATCGTTTAATTCTTAATGGATTTACGACTGAGACTGAAACGCCTTGTTGGTAAAGAGAGGTGGCTAGCCCCAAATAATATTTCCCTGTTGCTTCCATGCAAACATGAGGTTCATTAAACTTAGAAACCCAAGTTTTGAATTTTTTATATCCTGCTACAGTGTTCTTAAAAATGATGCTTTGCTTCTGCTCACTTGTTGCCGCATCAAAGGTGTCTTTGCTTATGTCAATTCCAATGTATGTCGCCATGATAAACCGCCTAATATGTGATAGGATTTAGTCTCGCTTGGTAAGTTCACACTATGGCTTTACTAACCTTATGAATACAGGCTAGGAGTCGTGTCCTGCCTAAGATACCGTTCAGTTTATAGTGTGTGAGGACAAAGGTCTTAATCTGGCATGGAAGGTCTTACCCTAGGCCTGGTCACAAGATCTCTCTGTCCTTTTACTAAGCGTCCCTAATAAATTCTCCACTTCTGGAGAACACTTTCAACATATAAGGCCTGGTCAGTTTTAACTTTTATAATCTTTTCTTCGTGTCTTCGTGGTAAATCTCTTGTCCGGTTTTTTTGAACCACGAAGGCACCAAGGTTTAAGACAAAACCAAGTTAACCAGGCCTCCTCGGTTTTATTTTTATACTCTTTTCTTCGTGTCTTCGTGTCTTCGTGGTGAACTCTTTTCCAGATTAAGGCTTTTTGGCAGAATCCTCAGGCTCAATAACTTCACCTTCTATAATCTCGGTTTCGATGCGTTGTCTAGTGTGTGTGGTTGTTTCACTCCATTCACCTTCGTAATACTCATTTTGTTGCGTATCTTGGCGAAAGCGGCCTCTGCTTTGCATTCCATTCACACTCAGTTTAATTAAGAAGTGTCTAACAAACGGCATTAGGAAGAGAAAGCCGATCCCGTCGGTGATTAATCCCGGTAAAAACAGAAAAATCCCGCCTAAAAAGATAAATACGCCTTCCATCACTTCCATCTGCGGTGGCTGACCGGATGCCATTGAGATCTGAGCTTTCTGCATAATCGCTAACCCCTGCATTCTCATCAATGCGATTCCGGCCATCGCGGTAAAGATGGTTAACAGAATCGTTGGTAAGGCACCGATCTCTTCACCGACTTGTATCAAGAAATACAGCTCAATTAAAGGGATGATAAACAGTAGTAAAAATAAAAGTCGCATAACGAGGTCTCTTTAAGGAATAAGGTTATTAGGGGGTTGGTTCTTTTGAATACTCGATTTAATCTTTAATGAATATTAGTTAATACTCATTAAAATCCAGTGTATTACAAACCAGGTCTGCCCAATGGTAAAAAGTATTATAGAATGGTACAACGATAAAAGTTTAATGAAGCCTTTGCTAGAGCAAAGCACTCTTTATACGATAAGTTATACAACAAGCACGGCACCTTTCATTTATGAGGTCACTTGGATAAGCTTTCAAGGCAACCCTAACGAGAAGTTGAATATGTTTCAAAATAAAAAGATACTTTACAAAACATTCTTCACATCATTGCTCATCGGTTTTCTAACGACGGGTCTGCTAGGTTCTATGGCGAACGCCAGTGACGACTTACTGGAAGTAGATAAGGCCTTTCAGCTTGAAACACCGCTGATAGACGGCCAAGAAGTCGTCGTTCAATGGAATATTGCCCAAGACTATCATCTTTATAAAGACAAGATATCGGTGACTTCGGACTCCACCTATCTGCAACCCCCTATTTACTCTAAAGCCAAACTGGTCGATGATCCGCTCTTCGGGAAAACTGAAGTTTATGAACACTCAGCACGTTTAAGCTTGCCTTTCCAAAACCCATCAGACATGGTGGAAGCTGCTACATTGACCATAAAGTACCAAGGTTGTGCGGATAAGATCGGGGTTTGTTACCCTCCGCAAACGCGTACCTTTAAGATTGAACTGCCTGCAAACCAAGCTGTCAGCCAAGCCTCTTTATCTGACGCCGCCAGTAAACTCGGTTCTTTATCTGCCCTCAACAACTTTTTCACACAAGATAGTGGTCAGCCAGAATTACTGGATGCCGAAGATGCTTTTCAGTTTTCCCACCAAATTAACGCGGCCGGTCAACTTGAATTGAGCTGGAACATCGCCCACGACTATCACCTCTACCAAGATAAAATTAAAGTCTCCGTGTTAGACGGTGATGCTATTCTGGGTGAACTGCAACTGCCTAAAGCAGAACAGATTGATGATCCTTTGTTTGGCCAAACCATGGTTTATCATGGTCTGATTTCAGCTAGCCTACCCATTAACACTCTAACGTCACCATCAACCTTACAATTAGAGTACCAAGGCTGTTCGGCGGCTGTGGGCGTTTGCTATCCTCCGACCAAAAAGCAGATTGCAATAAATCCTGCTGAGATCCAAACGGCTCAGCAAAATGGTTCGGCATTAAGCACATCAACTTCTGTTCCTGCGAATCAAGGACTTTCAGAGAGCGATCAAATCGCGGACACTTTGAAAAACAGTAGCGTTTGGATTGTGATTGCGACCTTCTTTATCTTTGGTTTACTGCTCGCATTTACTCCCTGCGTCTTCCCAATGATTCCGATCCTGTCCAGTATCATAGTGGGCCAAGGCGATCAACTTACGACTAAACGTGCTTTTGTTATGTCTTTGGTCTATGTATTAGCCATGTCGGTCACCTATACCGTCGCAGGTGTCTTAGCAGGGATGTTCGGCGAAAATCTACAAGCGGCTTTCCAAAATCCATGGATTATAGGGTCGTTCAGTTTGATTTTTGTTCTGCTCTCTCTGTCTATGTTCGGGTTTTATGACCTGCAACTGCCGAGCCGCTTACAATCTAAACTCACCAATATGTCCAATAAACAACAAGGTGGCACCTTAACGGGCGTTGCTATTATGGGCTTTTTATCTGCGTTGATTGTCGGCCCTTGTGTTGCACCGCCTTTAGCGGGCGCCTTAATTTACATTGGTCAAACCGGGGATGCCATTTTAGGCGGTGTCGCTTTGTTTGCAATGAGCATCGGGATGGGGCTTCCTCTACTACTGCTTGGCACTTCTGCTGGTAAGCTATTACCAAAAGCAGGCGCTTGGATGGACAATGTTAAAGCCGTCTTTGGTGTGATGTTAATCGGTATCGCCATCTGGATGTTAGAACGAATTATTCCGGCCGAAATTGCGATGCTCAGCTGGGCGGTTCTATTTATTATCTCAGCCGTTTATATGGGTGCATTTGAATCGACCTTAACCAAATCAGGTTGGTTTAAACTGATTAGAGGCTTTGCACTTGTCTTATTCGTTTACGGTCTAATGATTTTGATTGGCTTAATGGCCGGTGGCAAAGACATGTTTCAACCTTTAAAGACCTTCACAGGCGGTTCAAACGGTTCTCAAATGCAATCTCAACATCTGAACTTCAAGACGATTAAAAGCATTGAAGATTTAGACGCTGAGTTAGCGAAAGGTCAACCTGTCATGCTCGACTTCTATGCGGACTGGTGCATTAGCTGTAAAGAGATGGAAAAGCTGACCTTCACCCAACCACAGGTTCATCAAGCTTTGACTGGCGTCACGCTGTTACAAGCTGATGTGACTGAAAACGGTGATATCGATAAGGCCCTTATGAAAAAATATGGCTTAATCGGTCCACCCGCTATTTTGTTTTTTAACGCTTCAGGGACAGAACAAAAAGCGCAACGCGTGGTAGGGTTCAAACCTGGAGATGAGTTTATTAAACATATTAACCAGGCCTATCAACAATAGACTTTGGCTCAAGCCGATTGCCGGCTAAAAATTGGGGAATTTAAAGCTGTAAAGATCTTTCAATCAGCTTAACAATTTACCCACTCTTAAACGCCCTGTTTAGACTCACTCTAACAGGGTGTTTTTCTTTGCTTTTTACCGACAAGCTTTAAGCGCTAGCTCTAAAACTTGAATTCAAGAAATAAGAACGCAAAATAAAATGTCTTAATTCTTCGCCAGCCAACTTCTCAAAACTCCAAAAACCTTAACTTTATGGATTTTCAATACAGAACAGCTCATTTGGTGCAGAAGTTACCCTATTTTTTGTCGGTTTAAATAGCAGTCAACCCTACTTTCAGTTATAATTTTCCAATTAGATTTACGGAAATAAGCTTTATGCCAACTCTTTTAGTGATTAACGGTCCAAACTTAAATATGCTTGGGCGTCGCGAACCTGAAATTTACGGTCGTCAAACCTTAGCAGATATCATTGAGTCACTGGAAACCATGGCAGATGATCACAATATTCGTCTATTTGACTTTCAAAGTAATGCCGAACACGAAATTGTAGAGCGGATCCATCAAGCGATGGATGATGGCACTGATTACATCATTATCAATCCCGCTGCATTTACCCATACTAGCGTAGCGATTCGAGATGCATTAGCGACCGTAAGCATCCCTTTTATAGAAGTACATCTCTCTAATATTCACAAACGTGAAGAGTTCAGAGCGCACTCTTACTTTTCTGATTTGGCCGATGGCGTCATTGCCGGATTAGGCCCAATAGGTTATGAACTCGCGTTTTTAGCCGCCTCAGAAAAAATTTGTTAACGAGACTTACTTTCGTCTTTAAAAAATAAAATACATAAAAAATAATCAAAGCAGAGGATTCACCCCATGGATATTCGTTCAATTCGCAAGTTAATTGAAATCGTCGAGCAGTCAGACATTGCTGAAATCGAAATTAAAGAAGGTGAGCATAATATTCGCATCACTCGCAGCAAAGAGCCTGTTTACATTTCAGCGCCCGCGGCTTCTGTTCCCTATGCACCTCAAGCGGCCCCTGCTGCGCCAGTTGCTGAAACAGCTTCAGCGCCGACAGCCCCTGCAGAAATCAGTGGTCATGCTGTGACGTCACCAATGGTCGGTACTTTCTACAATGCACCTTCTCCTGAAGCCGGCGCTTTTGTACAAGTCGGTGATCAAGTTGCTACAGGCGATACGCTGTGTATTATTGAAGCGATGAAAATCATGAACCCTATCGAGTCTGATGCCTCTGGTACGGTCAAGAAAATCATGGGCTTCAACGGTGAAGCTGTTGAATACGATCAACCGCTATTCATAATCGAATAAGGAAGATTTTAAATGATTGAAAAAATCCTTATTGCCAACCGTGGCGAGATTGCGATGCGCATTTTACGTGCCTGTAAAGAGTTAGGCATTAAAACTGTCGCTGTGCACTCAACGGCTGATGCAACCCTAAAACATGTTCTATTAGCCGATGAATCGGTCTGTATTGGACCCCCAGCTTCAACCAACAGTTATTTGAATGTTCCAGCCATCATTGCGGCGGCCGAAGTGACTGATGCGGGTGCGATTCATCCAGGTTATGGCTTCTTATCTGAAAACGCTGACTTTGCGGAACGTGTAGAAGAAAGTGGTTTTGTCTTTATTGGTCCTAAGGCGGATACGATTCGCATTATGGGCGATAAAGTAATGGCCATCCGCGCCATGAAAGCCGCTGGCGTACCAACCGTACCCGGTTCTGGTGGACCCTTGGGCGAAGACGATGCCGAAAACCATCGCGTTGCCAAAGAGATTGGCTACCCAATCATTATCAAAGCTTCTGGCGGCGGTGGCGGTCGTGGTATGCGTGTTGTGCATACAGAAGCGAGCCTTCTAAAGTCGATTCAGTTAACGAAATCTGAAGCGGGTAGTTTCTTTGGTAATCCAGAAGTTTACATGGAAAAATTCCTGGAAAACCCACGTCATGTTGAGATTCAAATCTTAGCGGACGGCCAAGGCCATGCGATTCACTTGGGTGAGCGTGATTGCTCTATGCAACGTCGTCATCAAAAGGTCGTTGAAGAAGCGCCGGCTCCAGGTGTCACTGAAGAGCAACGTGCTCGAATCGGTGCGGCTTGTGTGAATGCCTGTATCGAAATTAACTACCGTGGCGCAGGAACGTTTGAGTTCTTATATGAAAATGGCGAGTTCTTCTTTATTGAAATGAACACCCGTTTACAAGTTGAGCACTGCGTGACAGAGATGGTCACGGGGATTGATTTGGTAAAAGCGCAAATTGAAATCGCGATGGGTAAACCACTTAGTTTGAAACAAGAAGATATCAAAATCACGGGCCATGCCATTGAGTGTCGTGTGAATGCGGAAAATCCAGCTAAAAACTTCATGCCCTCTCCTGGTACCATCGAGCGTTTACATTTGCCTGGTGGTCTAGGGGTTCGCTGGGACTCACATATCTACACAGGTTATGCGGTTCCGCCCCATTATGATTCTATGATTGGTAAACTAATCTGCTTTGGCAGTGACCGCAGCACCGCGATTCGTCGTATGGACAGTGCTTTAAGTGAGATGGTCATTAAAGGGATTGAAACCAATATCCATCTACAACGCGAAATTATGAACGATGGTGGATTCTGTGACGGTGGACGTAATATCCACTATTTAGAAGAACGTTTAGAACATTTGGTTTAACGTACTACGTTAAGACTAAAATTTAACCACGAAGGCACGAAGACACGAAGTTTAATCCACTTCGAATCTTCGTGCTTTTGTGTTTTAAAAAGGATACAAAAAATGGCTTGGATACAAATAAACACAGTGGTCTCAGAGGCGATTGCAGAACCTCTCTCGGATGCTTTTATGGAGGTGAATGCCGCTTCAGTGACTTTTGAGGATGCTCAAGACCAGCCTATTTTTGAACCTGAAATAGGGACTACCCCTATTTGGGAAAGAACCAAAGTGGTTGGCATGTTTGATGCCGAAATCAATCCCCAAGCCGTCATTCAACAGCTAATTCAACTGGTGCCTGACGTTCCCGCATCGGCTTATAAAATTGAGCAAATTGAAGACAAGGATTGGATTCGTGCTTGGATGGATCTGTTTAAGCCTATGCAATTTGGAGATAACCTCTGGATTGTACCTAGCTGGCTAGAAGCACCTCAACCAGAAGCCGTGAATTTAATGTTAGATCCCGGCATGGCATTTGGAACGGGAACGCATCCAACGACCTCACTCTGCTTAACTTGGCTGGATCAACATGTCCCTAAAAATCTCAGCGTCATTGACTACGGCTGTGGTTCTGGGATTCTTGCCCTAGCGGCGCAAAAATTGGGTGCGGCCTCAGTGGCGGGCACAGACATTGACCCGCAAGCGATTACCGCCAGCCGACAAAACTCTGAACGCAACCATGAGAATATCCCTTTTGAACTGGTCAAAGACTTCGATTCCGAACCCGTCGATATATTGGTCGCCAATATTCTAGCGGGCCCCGTCAAAGAATTAGCAGGCGAATTTATTCGATTACTAAAGCCCGGTGGTACATTAATTTTATCGGGTCTTTTAGCGAATCAAGCACAGGGATTGATAAGCCATTATCGTGACCTAGGCGTGGAACTCGATACCTTTGAACAGATGGACGAATGGGGTCTATTAGCAGGTACTAGGGCTTAAATGAAGACTATCAGGCTTACAACTCTAAAGATTCACAGACTAACACGACATTTAAATCCTTCTAATTTAATTCGACCAGGCCTGGTCGAATTAAAATTGAGTCTTTAGACATATGTTGCAGATTGGTTCTCACGTTTTCGAACATAATCTAGTGCTTGCCCCCATGGCAGGCATTACCGATTCTGTTTTTAGAGAAATTTGCCGACAAAATGGCGCTTGTTACACGCTAGCAGAAATGGTGGCGTCTAAAAAACAGTTATGGGAGTCTAAAAAGTCTTCAACCCGCCAGGCTAATTTGAATGATCCAGAACCTCGTGCCATTCAATTAATTGGCACAGACCCAGATGAACTTGCTGAGGCGGCTGCTTGGCAAGTCTCCCAGGGCGCGCAAATAATCGATTTAAATATGGGTTGCCCTGCTAAGAAAGTCTGTAGTGTTGCGGCCGGTTCGGCCTTAATGGCAGATCCAGGCCGAGTGACCGATATTTTTGCCGCCGTTGTCAGTGCAGTCGATGTGCCTGTTACCGTCAAAACGAGGACAGGGACGGATGCAGAAAATCGTAATGCCCTGCAAATTGCCGAAATTGCACAACAACAAGGGCTGAAAGCCATCAGCATTCACGGCAGAACTCGTGAGGATAAATTTAGAGGTTTGGCAGAATATGACACCATCAAAGCCGTTAAACAGGCGGTCGACATCCCTGTGATTGCAAATGGTGACATTTGCACCCCCGAACAAGCTGAATTTGTATTAAACTATACGGCTGTAGATGGGATTATGATTGGCAGAGCCTCACAAGGCTATCCTTGGATTTTTCGTGAGATAAATCATTATCTTAAAACCGGCCATAAACTTTCTGAGCCAACGTTTGACGAGTTTTATCAAACCATCACTCAACACGTTTCAGGCGTGCATAAGTTATATGGCGAGTTGCTCGGTGTACGAATAGCCCGTAAGCACATCGGCTGGTATGGACAACATCTGCCAGCAGGCCAAGTGTTACGCAAACAGTTCAACCAACTGCAAACACCAGAAGCACAACTCGCAACAATCGAGCGTTTTTTTGAGCCCTTATTGAGCAATCCATAACGAGATTTAGTGTCTAATTTTTTAAGTACACCACTTTTTAGAAGTAAGCACTGTCTTTGATATTTAAAATTAACTAAACAGATTAAATGAATATTCTATGAGTAAACCAGCCGCCGAACAAAAATCACTGTCACTGAGCGAACAAGTCACCCTGACCCTTGAGGTTTATTTTGACACGCTTCAGGAACAGACTACTTGTGACCTCTATGAAATGGTCATACATCAGGTTGAAAAACCTATGCTCGAGTTTGTCTTAGCTAAAACAGAATACAATCAAACTCAAACCGCACTCATCTTAGGTATTAACCGCAATACCCTAAGAAAGAAAATGCAGAAATTTCAGTTAATTTAGACCTTTTGACTATTTAGACCATTTTTATAGATTTTAATTTTTGGAGAAAGTTTCATGAAACCAGTACGTCGCGCATTGATTAGCGTTTCAGATAAGACCGGCATTTTAGAGTTTGCTGAGTCATTAATTGCAATGAATATTGCTATCCTCTCAACTGGCGGTACCTATAAGGTATTGTCAGAAGCGGGTCTAGCCGTGACAGAGGTCTCTGAATACACTGGTTTTCCAGAAATGATGGATGGACGTGTTAAAACCCTTCACCCAAAAATTCACGGGGGGCTTTTAGGGCGTCGTGGAACAGATGATGCGGTTATGGCAGAACACGGTATTGATCAAATTGATATGGTCGTGGTCAACCTTTACCCATTTGAAGCGACCGTGGCCAAAGCGGACTGCTCTTTAGAAGATGCCGTTGAAAACATCGATATAGGTGGACCAACCATGTTGCGCTCTGCCGCTAAGAACCATAAAGACGTTGCTGTCGTCACGGATCCTATGGACTATGCGCGAATCTTGGCTGAAATGACAAGCAATAACGGCCAGCTTTCACACGCCACCCGTTTTGATCTTGCGATTAAAACCTTTGAGCAAACGGCTCGTTACGATGGTGCCATCGCTAACTATTTCGGCACAATGTTTAGCACCGAAGAAAATGATGCTTTCCCACGTACCTACAGTTCGCAGTTTGTAAAAAAACAGTCCCTACGTTATGGCGAAAATCCTCATCAAAAAGCCGCTTTCTACACAGAGCGCAATCAGAATGAATCCTCTATTTCAACAGCCACTCAGCTACAAGGTAAAGCGCTCTCTTTCAATAATATTGCGGATACAGATGCGGCTCTTGAGTTGGTTAAGACCTTTGATGAAATTGCTTGTGTCATTGTTAAGCATGCCAATCCTTGTGGTGTTTCAATTGGTTCAAGTCTGTTCGAAGCTTATGACCGTGCGTTCAAAACCGATCCTACCTCTGCCTTTGGTGGAATTATCGCTTTCAACCGCGAGTTAGATGCCCAAACAGCACAAGCCATTGTAGATCGTCAGTTCGTTGAAGTCATTATCGCTCCGACAGTGACTGAAGCTGCACAAGCCATTATTGAAGCTAAGAAAAACCTACGTTTAATGGAATGTGGAGAGCTTGCTAGCCCACAACCTTTTTACGACTATAAGCGTGTCACAGGCGGCTTATTAGTTCAAGACCGTGATCTAGGATCTGTCGCGGTTGATGACCTAACCGTCGTCACAAAACTAGCGCCGACCGATAAGCAGATGGCTGATCTGTTATTTGCCTGGAAAGTTGCAAAATTTGTTAAATCAAATGCGATTGTTTACGTTAAGGATGGCATGACAATTGGTGTGGGCGCTGGGCAAATGAGCCGTGTCTACTCTGCGAAAATCGCAGGCATTAAAGCCGCTGACGAAGGCTTAGAAGTGCCTGGCTCGGTAATGGCTTCAGATGCCTTCTTCCCATTCCGTGACGGTATTGATGCGGCCGCGGAAGCTGGCATTGTTGCAGTGATTCATCCAGGTGGTTCAATGCGCGATCAAGAAGTCATTGATGCCGCCAACGAACACGGTATAGCAATGGTATTCACAGGAATGCGCCATTTTAAGCATTAAAAAATATTTAACCACGAAGACACGAAGGCACGAAGTTTCTATGAATTTTGATAACTTATCGAATCAAGTAATTGGTTTAGCGATTGAAGTACATAGAAATTTAGGGCAGGGTTGTTGGAGTCGGTTTATGAGCAATGTCTGCCTTATGAATTACAGTTGAATAATATCCAGCATCAATGCCAAGTTGAAGTTCCCGTTATATACAAAGGGCACCAACTAAATCAAAACTTCCGTGTTGATTTACTGATTGATAACCAACTTATTATTGAACTAAAAGCCGTTGATAAATTGCAAGGCATTCATCAAGCTCAATTACTAACTTACATGAAATTAACCCAAATAAAAACGGGACTATTAATTAATTTCAATGAGGCTGTTTTAAAAAATGGCATCAAAAGATTCGTTTTATAAACCTTCGTGACTTCGTGTCTTCGTGGTTCAAAAATTACAAAGAGAAATAAATGAAAGTATTAATTATTGGTGGCGGCGGTCGTGAACATGCCTTGGCTTGGAAAACGGCTCAAGCTGACACTGTTTCACAAGTATTTGTAGCACCGGGTAATGCCGGAACCGCACTTGAAGCAAACTTAACCAACGTCGCTATCGCGGCTGATGACCTACCAGGCCTGGTCTCTTTTGCAAAAGACAACAATATCGAGTTAACGATTGTTGGCCCAGAAGTGCCTTTAGTGATGGGTGTGGTCAATGACTTTAGAGCCGCGGGTTTAAAATGTTTTGGTCCTGATAAAGATGCGGCGCAACTTGAAGGCTCTAAAGCATTCTCTAAAGACTTCTTAGCGAAACACAACATTCCAACAGCCGCTTATGACGTCTTTACTGAAATTGCACCTGCGCATGCTTATTTAGATAAAGTCGGCGTACCGATTGTCGTAAAAGCCGATGGTTTAGCGGCGGGTAAAGGCGTTATTCTAGCGGAGACAATGCAAGAAGCGAAAGACGCTGTAACAGATATGCTCGCTGGCAATAAGTTTGGCGATGCCGGTTCCCGAGTGGTGATCGAAGAGTTTTTAGTCGGTGAAGAAGCCAGCTTTATTGTTATGGCCGATGGTAAAAACATCTTACCCATGGCAACATCACAAGATCAGTCGTCGTGT
>VCMI01000043.1 GCA_006222135.1 Thiomicrorhabdus sp.
TAAGCTAACCATTTGAACCACGAAGTCACGAAGGCACGAAGTTTTAAAGATAAAAAATACCCGTCTTTGCGAGCGAAGCAATCTAGAAGTTAACATCTAGAGTCAACACTTCGCGGTGACTAAAAAAAGTATGAACCACGAAGACACGAAGGTTTAAAGGTGAAAATCATGTCATCTGCAACTCAGTACGTCATCCTCGGGCTTGACCCGGGGATCTTCAGAAGCAAAGCGAGATTACCGCGTCAAGCGCGATAATGACGGTGGTGCAAACTTGTCTTTCTTCGTGTCTCCGTGCCTTCGTGGTGAATCGGTTGGTCTTTGGTCGGATTGAATCACGAAGGCGCGAAGGTTTAAAGGTTTAAAGGTGAAAATCATGTCATCTGCAAYTCAGTACGTCATCCTTGGGCTTGACCCGGGGATCTTTAAAAGCAAAGCGAGATTACCGCATCAAGCGCGATAATGACGGTGGTGCAAACTTGTCTTTCTTCGTGACTTCGTGGTGAGCGAATTTGTATTTGTAGCTAAAGAATTGAACCACGAAGTCACGAAGACACGAAGGGTTTAAAAGAGAAGAGTCAATTCAAACTGACCAGGCCTGGCATGTCTTGCGGCTTTAAAAACCATGTGAGCGCAGGGAGGGTTTAGCCTTTAGTTTTAAGTTTTTCTTCGTGTCTCCGTGCCTTCGTGGTGAATCGGTTAGTCTTTAGCCTTAAGTTTTCTTCGTGGTGAACTGTCTTTATTTCAGATACAAAAAAACCAGCGTTTCCGCTGGCTTTTAAGGTTTTAATTAATTTTAGATTTTGATATTTGAATTTACATTAAATCAAATGACTTTGAAACACCGAATACCAGGTAATCTTCATCCTTTACCCCTGCCGCTTCAAATGAAGAGTTAATATAAGTTATAGAACCTTCAAAACCTGCTGCAATCTCAGCGCTATAACCAACCTCTAAGTAGGTTACTGCATTATCCTTAAGATCTGTATCTGAATCATACTGACCATAGGTTGCGGCCATACCAGAATATTCTAAACCAATAGATATATCAGTGTAGTCAGCATCAGTACCATCTACCGCGCCATCTTCCCATACACCCATATCGTAACCAACTGTCACTGGACCATAACCTACTGAGGTATTGATCTCTTGATAAGAGGTATCAAAGTCACCTGTATAATAATAACCCGTGACACCCAAACCTAATGATACGCCAGAGAATTCACCAGCCCAACCACCATAAATATCATATTCTAAACCAACTGTCCCACCACCTACATCAGCACCCCAAACACCCAGATAGATACCGTTATCATTTTCATAATCAACACCACCATTTGCAGAAGCATCGCTCGTCTGCAAAACACCACGGTAAACATAAGTTGAAACAGCGCCGATATTTCCAGAAACACCTGCTTGAACGGCTACAGGAGCGATTGCCATAGTTGCTGCGCCTGCAACAGCCATAGATAGTAATAAACTTTTTACTTGAAATGCTTTTTTCATTTTTCTTCTCCGGACGATAATAAATTAAAAATCTCGAAGAACACTTAGCAACGGGTATGCCAAAACTAAAAACTCAAAAAAACAGCGCTTAAACGGTCATTAAACTGAACTAAAACTTTCAGGCGATCCCTGTGAAACAATAATGGTGCACTTGCACCAAGTTAATACTATCCATATTGGTATTTAAATAATCTTGCTTGATTGCGCCTCTAAAAACAGGGTTAACTCTTTCTCCAACGTTCTAAACTCTAAAATCACGACCTTACCTCTCTCGGTCAATTGTGTACCTCCGCCGGATTTACCACCCTGCTCTTTAATGACTAACGGCTCAGCGTACATTCCGTTAAGATCCTGAACGAGTTTCCAGGCTTTTTTATAGGACATCCCCATCGCTTTGGCCGCCTGGCTCATTGAACCCAGTCTTTCGATATTCTCAAGTAGTTCAATACGCCCTATTCCGACATAGCCTTCAGAACCCCCCTCGACTTCACTGGTCGCGTCACCTACTATCCAAAAACGGGCTCGTATTTTGGATGAATAGGCCTCACCTGGAAGCTTGGTTTTACTCTTAGAATCGGGCATTGACTCTTTCCTTTATTGTTGACTGTATTTACATGTATAATACATTTAAATCACACGCCGTTAAGGCATGTGTAAGAGAACGTGAGTATATTGCACGTACCCTAAAAATATCAATTGATTCATTAGAGTCCTTTTGCAAAAGTCGCTTGTCGACTAAAGAGACCTCTGACCAACTAAGGAGTACATTATGAAGATAAGTATGAATGTAGGATTATGGGACCGTATTATCAGAATTATAGTAGGGTTAGTTTTAATCACCTTAGCTTACCTTGAGATGATTGGCGTTTGGGGCTATATTGGGATTATTCCATTGGTAACCGGTCTATTAAAATGGTGTCCGCTTTACTCGCTACTTGGCATAAAAACTTGCCCACGACAAAATACCATTAAACGTGATTAATGGCGTGTTCTACCCTTTAAATCCAATCTAAAATTGGATTTAAAGGGCTTGATTTTAATTAATTTTCGCGATTCAATGTAAACCGATCCAAAGCCCAGCTTTGCTATTTTTCTGGCGTAAGCAAACCCTTTGCACTTTGAATCCCCTCCAAATTAAGAACTTCTACTCACATATTAAGTCTCTTTCGGAAAAGTCACTTGCTTTCTCCTCTGAGAAGTTTAAAAATAAGAAACAATAAATAAATCTACCTAATGGTGTCCTTGCATGACAAAGCAGAAAAATTTCCATCTTATGGAGCATTATCAAAAAATAATGATATGGGCGTTCAGACCATAGAACGGCTCGAGGAGTTAAAACTCCAACTTAACCCTATCCATTACTCCATTATGTATGAATACCTTATTAATATTGATCCGGCTTTTAGCAAGCGGATTGAAGAGTTATTAAAGACCCATATCTATAATGACGAAACGGCCGAAACACTCTACACCGAGTTAATCTCTCAATTTATAAACCTAAAAATTCCTACGACCGAAGTTGGACAGCTTTTAAGCAACTTGCTTTTAGAGCTAAAAACATGGAATGAGAGCGCACAAAACAAACAAGATGTCATTACCCAGGAGGTCGGCTTTATCGTCAAGCAAGATCTCCCTGACAATGTCCTTAAAAGAATTGAAGCGGTTGTTATGCCAACTTTGCAAGATTTCTTTACAGACGCCGACAAGCTACAAAAATGCGTGCTTGAGTCGGCCGATGAGATTAAGCAATTAAAAGAAGAGCTACAACAAGCCAACAATCTGGCTAAAACGGATGAACTCACTGGTATCCCAAACCGGAGAGGCTTTAACAGTTTTATAGAGCATGCCAGCAAAGAAGCCATTGAGGGAGAGTCCTCTTTTGCACTGATTATTTTTGATTTGGATTTCTTTAAAACCATCAACGACACTTACGGGCATTTAATTGGTGACAGCACTTTGCGCTACGTTGCTAAGTTACTCGCATCAGAGACCAAAGGACGCGATTATATCGCGCGTATCGGCGGAGAAGAGTTTGCAGTCGTCCTACCCAATACGGATTACAGTGCAGCCTTAAAAGTGGCTGACAATATCAGACACGAAATTTCGGTAAAGAAGCTCGCGGTGAAAAATCATAACCAACCTTTACGAATAAGCGTCTCTGGCGGAGTCGCTATGTATCAAATAAACGAAGCGTTAGAGCCTTTCGTACACCGCGCAGACAGCGCGTTATATCATGCCAAAAACCACGGCCGAAACAGGATCACAGGAGAAGACGTCCTGTGAACGCAGGGTCAAACTCATATTGATTCACCACGAAGACACGAAGTCTCGAAGAAAGATAAAAACCACGGGCATTGCGAGGAGCGCAGTGACGTGTGCGATTTGGAGATCCTCCTGTCGAGCCGGAGGATGACGGAGAATGGCGTCATTATCGCGCTTGATGCGGTAATCTCGCTTTGCTTCTGAAGATCCCCGGGGCAAGCCCGAGGATGACGAATGCCTTTTACCCTAAACCTTCGTGACTTCGTGTCTTCGTGGTTCATACTTTTTTTAGCCACCGCGAAGTGTTGACTCTAGACGTTAACGCCTGGATTGCTTCGCTCGCGCCGCGAAGCAAGTACTCTTGGGGTACTCGCAATGACTAGTATTCTTTATACTTTCAAACCTTCGTGACTTCGCGTCTTCGTGGTTCAACTTCTAAAATCCCAATGCTTGACATCCTCTCCTCCCACAAACCAGTAAAGCAACACTTATAAATAGCCAAGATTCACATTTAAAACGGTTAATAACCACAAGAAAAATCCCCTCTCGCTAACATATTAGGCAACCACACCTTAAGTCCATAAAAACCTGGCCGATCTAACAGACGTTTATAACCGACTAAATCGAAGAAAATCAGATTATCTTCACCGAAAATAGAGTTCAAACCTGGACCGCATAAGCGGTTAAATCGTTCAAAAAATTGGAACTAAATTCCAGCACTCTAAATAGTCTGTTTTACATTCAATTTCAAGGTTTTTTTCGTTATATCTCATAGTTTTTTTTATACCCTAGGATAGAATTATTTTTAATTAATTTTCAAAGATAATCTAAACTCATACACAGAGTTATCCACAGGACGTAATACTCTATTGCGTGGGATAGCATGCAAATTGTCCACAGAAACTAAGATGGTTTACCCCTCCAAAACAAACATTAACGACACTTGCATGAATAGCAAAAATACACTATATTTGCTATTCAAATTAATAACGCTTACTACATATAGTGTATAAAGCCGCTCTAAACTACTAGTAGATACCCTAAGTAATTAGACGCGCCTTACGGAAACACTGCTAAGCTGATGAATTTACTCAATTATTAATTACTTTAAAGACGAACACTTCTTATTTGTTTTATACACAGGTTAAAATTTGCCCATGAAAAATCAAAACATTCTCGTTTCTAAGCGTGACGGATCTAAAGAACCTATCAATTTAGAAAAGATCCATAGAGTCATCACATGGGCAGCAGAAGGGTTGGAAAACGTCTCGGTTTCAGAAGTCGAACTGCGCTCACATATCCAATTTTATGACGGAATTACCACCTCAGACATTCATGAGACGATTGTTAAATCGGCGGCTGATTTAATCTCAGAAAATGCACCGGATTACCAACACTTGTCTGCGCGCTTGGCTATTTTTCACCTGCGTAAAAAAGCCTTTGATCGCTTTACACCACCGGCGTTGTTTGAACATGTCAATAAAATGGTCGGTAGCGGCCACTACGACAAGCAAATCATCACGGATTACAGCAAGCAAGACATTGATGAACTAGACCTTTACTTGGATCATAATCGTGATTTAACGTTCAGTTACGCGGCCGTTAAGCAGCTAGAAGGTAAATATCTGGTTCAGAACCGTGTCACGGGCAAGATATATGAAAGCCCGCAGTTTATCTATATGCTGATTCCGATGTGTCTATTTGCACATTACCCGGTAGAGAATCGTCTGCAATATGTCAAAGACTTTTATGACGCGTCATCTCTCTTTAAGCTTTCGTTGCCTACGCCAATTATGTCCGGAGTGCGTACGCCGACTCGCCAATTCAGTTCATGTGTTTTGATTGAGAGTGGTGATTCGCTGGACTCTATCAACGCCACCTCTTCAGCCATTGTTAAGTACGTTTCACAACGTGCCGGCATTGGAGTGAACATTGGCCGACTTCGCGCTTTAGGCAGTGAAATTCGCGGTGGTGAAGCCTATCACACTGGATTGATTCCATTTATTAAACACTTTCAAACGGCGGTTAAATCTTGTTCTCAAGGTGGCGTTCGTGGTGGTGCGGCTACCTTGTTTTACCCGCTTTGGCATTTAGAAGTTGAATCTCTGCTTGTCTTGAAAAACAACCGAGGGGTAGAAGAGAACCGTGCACGCCATTTAGATTACGGCGTTCAGTTCAATAAACTGATGTACCAGCGCATGATTGAAGGCGGCGACATCACGCTCTTTAGCCCTTCGGATGTCCCTGGGTTATATGATGCGTTTTTTGAAGATCAGGTTGAGTTTGAGCGCCTATATAAAATTTACGAAGTTGACGATTCCATTCGCAAAAAGAAAGTTAAAGCGATTGACCTCTTTACCATTGTGGCGCAAGAACGTGCACAAACGGGTCGAATCTATATTCAAAACGTTGACCACTGTAATACGCACAGCCCATTTGATCCAAGTAAAGCCCCGGTTCGCCAATCGAACCTCTGTTTAGAAATAGCGCTACCGACGGCACCGATGAACTCAATCGATGATCCCGAAGGTGAGATTGCACTTTGTACGCTGTCTGCCTTTAACTTAGGGGCGATTGAAAACTTGGAAGAGCTTGAAAGCCTTTCTAACTTAGTGGTCCGTGCTTTAGACAGTTTATTAGATTATCAAGACTACCCTGTTGAAGCGGCACGTCGTTCAAGCATGGGGCGTAGAACCTTGGGAGTTGGTGTAACCAATATGGCCTATTACTTGGCTAAAAACCATGTTAAATATTCCGATGGTTCGGCTAATGGTTTAATGCATCGTACTTTTGAAGCGATTCAGTTCAACCTACTTAAGGCGTCAAATAACCTAGCGAAAGAGCAAGGTGTCTGCGGTGATTATGCAGACACGAACTATGCGAAAGGTCTACTGCCAATTGATACCTACAAAAAAGAGTTGGATGAAGTCTGCAATGAACCACTGCATTTGGATTGGGAAGGCTTGCGTAGTGAGATTAAAGAACATGGTTTACGTAACTCAACCTTAACGGCATTGATGCCGTGTGAAACCTCTTCACAAATCACTAACTCGACTAACGGCACTGAACCACCGCGTGGGTATGTTTCTGTTAAAGCCTCGAAAGATGGCATATTGAAACAGGTTGTACCAGGTTTTAAAGAGTTACGTGACCAATATGAGTTGCTATGGCAGATCCCAAACAACAAAGGTTATATTCAGCTGGTTGGGGTGATGCAAAAATTTGTTGACCAAGCAATCTCATCCAATACCAACTATGATCCTGCGCGCTTTAATGAAGATAAAGTGCCTATCAAACTGGTGCTGCAAGATTTGCTTTACGCCTATAAAATGGGGCTTAAAACGCTGTATTACCATAATACGCGTGATGGTGCGTCAGATACCCAAGAGGATGATGACTGCGCGGGCGGTGCTTGCAAACTTTAATCCTATAAAATAGTTTTTTTGGGCAATCTCTGCGTTGCTCACGCGCTCGTTTACAGGTGTAAACTTCACACCTGAGCGCCTTGACCTTGAACAAAAACCCTCATTTTAAAGCGTCTTTTTGTTTAAATGATTTTTAATAATCTCTGCGTTGCTAAAGTGCTCGTTTACAGGTGTAAACTTCGGACTTGAGCGCCTTGACCTTGCAACAAAAACCCTCATTTTAAATATTCAAAAAGCGGTTCAAAAGAACCGCTTTTTTTATGTCTGAATGAAACTCACCAGGCCTGGTTAAAAAAAGAACGTTCACCACGAAGACGCGAAGTCACGAAGAAAGACTTAAGACAAGTTTGCAGCACCGTCATTATCGCGCTTGACGCGGTAATCTCTCTTTGCTTTTAAAGATCCCCGGGTCAAGCCCGAGGATGACGAATGCCTTTCACCCTAAACCTTCGTGTCTTCGTGATTCAATCCGGGCAAAGACCAATCGATTCACCACGAAGTCACGAAGTCACGAAGAAAAGACTTAAGACAAGTTTGCAGCACCGTCATTATCGCGCTTGACGCGGTAATCTCTCTTTGCTTTTAAAGATCCCCGGGTCAAGCCCGAGGATGACGAATGCCTTTCACCCTAAACCTTCATGGTTTCATGGCTTCGTGTCTTCGTGGTCCAATCCTGGTGGGTTTAATTATTAATTTTAAATTACCAATTTTTAATTAAATTCTACCAGGCCTGGCACGTCCTGCGGCTTTAAAAAACCATGCGAGCGTAGTATCGAGTTTAAATTACCTTAAACCCTTCGTGTCTTCGTGGTTCATTTTATTACCGGCACAGACAAATCCAAAACCATCGTCATTGCGAGGCGCGTAGCGACGTGGCAATCCAGGATTAATGGCAAAGCACCGCATTTAGACGGCAACCATGGATTGCTTCGCTCGCGCCGCGAAGCAAGTACTCTTGGGGTACTCGCAAAGACATTCTGTGTGGGATGATGTATTGATTGTTATTGATGTGTCAATTTAAACTCACCAGGCCTGGCACGTCCTGCGGCTTTAAAAAACCATGCGAGCGTAGGATCGAATTTAAATTACCTTAAACCCTTCATGTCTTCGTGGTTCATTTTTACCTAGCCTAGTCTAATTTGCTTTAAAACCTTCGCGGTTCAATGTCTTACCAGGCCTGGTCATTTGTTGGAGAATTTAAGTGAATCTAACCGCTTTAAAGAACCGCATTTGCGCTAAGGCTACCTGTTCCAAGCTATTCGCAACAATGGCAACCACGCCCCCTTTGACCGGAAGTAGTTCACCATGATAGCCACTGGCTGCAAAGGATTGTATGGCCTCAAGCTGCTGACCAGGCATAACAATCACCGTCACTGGGCCTTGTTCATCTTGGATGACTATGTGTAAACCTTTCTGCCCCTCAACGACACATTCACCGGCATAACTCATCCGCTCAATCGGTTGATTCAGACTTGCACCCACTGTCGCAAACAGAGCCTGCATATCTGCTTCTGTTGTAGGCCGCTTAATCGCCGTCATTAAAGTAGGATCTTCTCCAATATGATCCAATATGTGTGCCACCATATCCGAGCCATTCACCTGTTTTAATTCAGTAGGGTCTTGCCACAGGGCAATAGAGACCGCGACAATCATTAAACTGGCGGCTATCGCCGACAATCCTGGCCATGAAACAGTCCGTGCGGAACTCCAGAAGTGAACAAGCTTATCGGTTCTAGTGTCGGGTTTAGAATGACACTGATTGGTCGATTCAGAATCCATTTTATTATTAGACTCATCCACCGCGCTGCTGGCTTTAGCATCTTGGTAAGACTGGTTAAGTAAAATACGGGCGTGCAATCCTTCTGGCACCTGAATATTCAGGGCTTCTTTAATTTGTGTATCAAAATTTCTCACGCGTTTTACCAGTTTCTTCTGTTCTGGGTGCTGTTCTAAATAGTCCAACGTTTCTTCATCCAATTGCTGTGAATTTATCTGGAGCTGTTTACGAAATGCTAACTCATTCATTTTGTATGACCTCCATCGAAGCTTGATTTATGCGGACTATTTTTAGAAGTAGTTGCCGTTAATAGGAGTTTAAGTTGCTGACGTGCTCGAAACAGTCGGGTATTGACGGTGGCTAATTTCAAATTCAGCTGTACGGCGATTTCATCCCCACTGTAACCCCACATAATCTGGAGTATCAAGGGCTTTTTATAGTCCGCTGGTAGTTGCATGATGGCTTGATGTAATTGCTGTTTTTCAAACTTTTCATCAGGTTCATTATGATAATCATCAGCGACTATAGTTTCTTCAATCTCAAGCAGTTGAGGTTGATATTTTTCGTACATCCGGGCATTTTCTCGGCGTAAAATAGTAATCAACCACGCCTTGGCTGCCTTCTCATCCTTGAGATTATCAATCGCTTTCCAAGCACGTGTAAAAGTTTCCTGAACCAGGTCTTCCGCGACAGTCGGTTGCTTACACAACCAATAGGCATAACGATATAAATCATTTGCATAGGCTGAGACCAATTGTTCAAAAAAACGATGTTTATGCTGCATTTTCATCCCTAATGATTTACTGCTGTAACAGAGACCAAACCATGATTTTTGGTCTCGCTAAATTTGCACTAACTATTACTAATCGTTTGAATGCCTGCAAGTAATCTGCTGGCTTCAATATAGACATATTTACTCTTAACACTCTAATGAATAAGACCTGAGTCTAATTAAAAACTTTCAAGAACAGGATAAATAAATGGGCGTTGGCTAATGGGATCAATTTCGACACGTGCATTAATTTCTAAGGCCTCTCGTAGACTGGTTTGCGTTAAACAATCCAAGACAAGACCTTGAGAATAGACTTTACCCGACTGAAGAATTAAACATTGATCGCTTAACTGAGCGGCAAACGAAATGTCGTGTAATACCATAATAATGCCTAAACCTTGCTTGGCCCACTCTTTAAAGTAACGACCCAGCTGTTGTTGGTGTTTGATATCCAAGCCGGCTGTCCACTCGTCTAATAATAACCATTTCCCCCTAAAAGCCTGCGGTGCTTGCGATTCAATTGGCCAAATTTGTGCCAGCACTCGAGCGAGTTGTGCTCTTTTTTGCTCACCACCAGAGAGCGTTAAATAATCACGAGTCTGTAATGGCTGCATATCACAGACCTGCAATACGGCATGAATGATTTCCGCTGTTTGCTCGCAATGCCCTCGCACCTCAACTCCAAGCCGTACCAATTGTTCAACCGTAAAAGAAAAGGAGAGTTCTGCTGACTGGGATAATACAGCGCGTTGTAACGCTAACTGAGCATAAGAAAGCGTTTTCAAAGGACGGGTTGCCCATAAAACAGAGCCCTCAGATGGGTTAAGTTCTTTACTCAGGCATTTTAGGAGCGTGGATTTACCCGCGCCATTCTGCCCTAAGATGCAGTGGATTTGCCTTGTCGAAAAACGTGCCGTCACCTGATTTAAAATTCGGTTCTCTTGAACTGAAAAACTTAAGGAATTGACTTCAATATCCGAATGGTTCACTTCTAGGCTTTTATCAGAGTTCATATTAAATCCATCTGCGTCTGTTCAGCAAAAGCATTAAAAAGAAAGGCCCGCCCAGCAAAGCCATTAATAAACCAATCGGCAGTTCTGCGGGATAAAGAATCTGTCGCGCGAATACATCAGAGACCACTAAGAGTATGGCGCCCGCTAAAGCACTCAATGGCAAAACCATACGATGGTCTGAACCCACCCAGAGTCGCATAATATGCGGAACGACGAGACCTACAAAACCTATTACGCCGACGACTGAAACGGCTGCGCCAACCATTAAAGCGCTGAACCCCATGACTTGCCACTTAAACCATTTAGGTTCATAACCCATTTGTAAGCAGACATTTTCACCTAAAACAAACGCATTCATTGGTTTAACCAATCGCCATAGACCGATTAAAGAGACGAGCACCAGGCTTAAAACAATCGTGACCGATGCCCAAGAGAGGTTGGCGAATGAACCCATCATCCAAAAGAGCACCGAACGTAACTGAGTATCATCCGAAAAGGTAATCAAAAGTTGCGTTAAGGCACCCGCGATGGCATTGAAAGCGACTCCGGTGAGTAACATCAAGGCGACGTCTGTATGGCCGTTACGGGTGGCTATTGAATACAACAACGCTGTACTCAAAGCCGCCGCCGCGAAGGCGGCTAAACTCATTTGCCAAACACTGACCTCTTGCCAAATTGCACCGCCTAACACTATGACAAAGACAGCACCAAAAGCCGCACTACTCGAGACACCAATTAAGCCAGGCTCAGCAAGAGGGTTTCGAAACAAGGCTTGTAGAGCGACGCCCGAAATGGCTAAACCAGCCCCCACAATAGCCGCCATCAAAGTTCTTGGTAAGCGAATCTCCCAGAGTATGAGAGATTGTTGAGGGGATAAACCGGAGAACAGCTCCGAGAGTGAAAAACTCATACCACCAACGGAGAGACTCAAGAGCATGCTAATCACTAACAAAAATGACAATAAAAGCAGGAAGCGGGAACCTTTTTGGCCGTTTAAATTCACGATTCAACCTTGTCGGGTGTCGATACTGGCTCTATTGACGATGCGAGTTGTCGCTTTGAAGTCATGCGTTGAGTTAGGGTCACAACCAAAGCACCATTCCAGATCACAATAAACCAAATGAGATATAACCAAAGAAGAAACAGTGGCACCGAAGCGAAAGCACCGTAAATCAGATCATAGGTTGGAAACCATTTAATATAGAGCGCAAAACCACTCTTTAAGAGTTCAAGTTGTATCGTGGCAAACACGCCACCCACGAAAGCCGCCTTAATAGGCACGTAGGCTACCGGCACTAATTTATACAACAACATAAAACCCAATAGACTAAAAATCAGCGGCAGTAAACTGATACCCAATGTGAGTTTTTCCAACCATGGAGTCGTTTCGGCTAACCATGGCAATGCCAATACATACGAACTGGAGACTAAACTCAAGCCGAGTAAAATAGGTCCCAAAAGACTTACGCCCAAATAGTGCAGAATACTCACCCACCATTTACGTTTCAAACTGTTTGGCCATAAGCCGTTCAGCTTTTGATCTATTTTCCAAAGTAGCATCAACGTCGTGAGCAACATAACGACCAGGCCTGGTCCTTTTAAATGGACGGCTTGCATAGAAAACATCATAAGATACTCTTCGATGATCGGCTGTGAGCTGGGCATTAAATTCCGCACGACATGCTCCATCACAACCGCCTCGAAGGAGTCAAAGTAAGTGGAGACAGAGAACAAACTCAGCATAACGGCCAACAGCGGAACAACCCCAATCAATGTGGTGTAGGCTAAGATAGCAACGGCATCCGTTCCCTGGTTTTGTCTAAAACGCACAAAAACTTTAGCCCAAAAACGCCACTTCAATAAGTTTTTAAAGACGACTGTCGAGTCCTGCTGATCCACCAGAGATGGGGCCGTATCTGTATTGTTTTCGGGGTGGTTATTTTTCATGCTTCAAGGTGGCTTTATACAATTTCAAGTGTCCCTATAATAACGCAAACGGACCTTAACAGAGTTGAATTCAGTCGTAAAATTCAAAAGTCCCAATGTTTTTCAGGGCTTATTTAAACCGATTGTAAGACTTAGGCGAGAACGGCTGAGCAGATTTTAAACAACCGCTCGCAGAATGTTTAGATCGACCAGCTCTTGTAAGGCTTGCAAGGCAAAAATTTGGCGTTGCTCTATGGTTAAATCATAAGAACCGGTCACTGTCGCAAAAGCGGTTTGTGCTGAATCAGACGCTTCTAAAATCATTAAGAACTGGTATAACAAAGGCGTTAAATTCATGAAATCAATAATCTCATCACCATTAGTCTGCTCGCGTCGATAGACTAGTAACGTCGTCGTTTGAGCTGGTTTTTCTGTGGGTTGAAATGCCTTAGAGAGTTGATGCACCGGCCACTCATACGCCAAAGGCCAAGCGACTGGCGATAGTTCATAGGCCTTTGCTAAATCCACTTTATTCAACTCCGCTTGTTGCAGATCAACGGTCTCAAAACCGATTTCAGTGGAGACACTTAAAGCCAATTCGATCCATTCATAATGCGCTAACTCTAATAAAAAGCCTGGATCGGATGTCTGCGGTGTAAATTCGGTTTCAAAAAAGGCTAAAAACTCCTCTCCTAGTTCATGGAACAAAGGGGTACGCGAACGATGTTTTAACATATATTCACGAATAATTTGCAGCCACCTTTTCTGGCCCAGAATATCAGCACATACTGGAAAAATCTGACTAAAGAAGCCTTCTATATTGTTAAAAAAGAGTTGTTGATAAGTCTTTAGACGACGTTGTTCAATAGGCGCTTCGCCTGCTGGCGCATAATCCACCTGTTCGGGGTTACGGATAGAATCTGCAAACTGCTGTTGCAACACTTGAAAATAAGGACGTTGTTCCTCTGACTTAGGTGACATTTTGCTGTCTCCATGCAGTTTGATAACTGCGAATTTGTTCAACTTCTAACATCAGTTCAGGCAATGGGGGAATATTAAAGTCACGCTCTAATAAGGTGGGGACTAAACCGTGCTGTTGATAGGTTTTTTCAAGTAAAGACCAAACCTGCTCTTTAACGGGTTGACCATGCGTATCAATTTTTAAATCATCCGCTTCATCAAAATGCCCCGCCATGTGTAAATACATAATACGCTCGGACGGCATTTCCTGCATATAGGCTTCGGCATCATATTGATGATTAATCGAATTCACATAGGTGTTATTAACGTCAAACAGCAAACCACAATCCGCTTCTTGTAATACGGCATTTATAAACTCTTTTTCGGTCATCTCTTGACTGGGCATCGCGTAAAAAGAGACATTTTCAATACCGATTTTACGCTCGAGAATATCTTGCACACGGCGAATCCTATCGGCCACATAAAATACGGCCTCTTCGGTAAATGGGATTGGCATCAAATCATAAAGGTGACCACTGTCACCACAATAGCTAAGGTGCTCGGTATAGGCGCGAATATCATGTTCATTAAAGAACTTTTTGAGGGAGTGAAGATAGGTTTCGTTTAAAGGCTGAATACCCCCTAAATCAAGCGAGAGGCCATGACAAACAAAAGGCAGACGTTCGGTTAAAGTGCGCAACTGGCGACCCTGACGACCGCCGAACTTTAACCAATTCTCTGGTGCGAGTTCCATAAAGTCAATTTCAAGATCTGGAGTCGCCAAGAGTTCATCAAAAAAATCTCTTCTTAAACCTAATCCAACCCCTTCAACAGGATAATCATATTGAATCGACACGCTAACGCTTCCTTATTCTTTTGTCATACAAACACATTTTCAAAGTGACCAGGCCTGGTCACTTTGAAAATAGATTCATTGAACCTACATACTAGAAGGTATGCAGGTTGTTCCAATGGAATAAACCCTGATCTGAATTAGCTTTTAGAACCACATTTTCCTTCGCCACACTTCCCTTCTTTCATTTTAGGAGTCGTTTTAGCGCCACAAGAACCTTCCATCTTTTTGTCGCCACCACATGAACCTTCTGGTTTTTTATTTCCACCACAAGAACCTTCCATTTTCTTGTTCATACCACCGCATGAACCTTCAGGTTTTTTATTTCCGCCACAAGAACCTTCCATTTTTTTGTCGCCACCACATTTCCCTTCCATGGCTACTTGAGTATAACCAGACTCCATTTTGGTGAATCCAAAAGGGTTCTCGCTGGCCGAAGCGACACCAGTGACGCTAACCATTGTTGCGCCTGCTAATCTTAAAAAATCTCTACGTGTTTTCATGTACTACTCCAATGATTACTCAAATACATTTATAAATTTAGGCCGTATTAAATGGCCTTCTTATACTAATAGACCTGATGATTCGTTTTTTGTTTCAAACAGCATGTTCAATTAATAGAGACCTTTGCACGAGTCAGGGGCGAGAGAAAAATTAGATAAAATTTTACTGATTAAGGCGGGAAACGTAGTTAATAGCGAGCTATTGACAAGTTGTCGCCCACCGGAAGTGCCCTTGGGGTACAACGAAAAGCAGTGAGATTTTAGCCATTTTTATCTGTTTATGATCTCGTGCAAAGGTCTCTAATAGTGAGTCTTGATAATAAATAACAATGACTTACTTTACAAATCACTTATCTCTCTACCCCTATTAAAAAATACCGAATTGGATTGTAAGAACAGAACAATACCTTCACTCTCTCGAGAAAAGAGAGAGGGCTCACACTCTTTGTAAGTCTTGCTCCACGTTTAATCGAACGGTTTTCCCCTTAAGTCTTTCAATTAAGGTCAAGGCAAAATCCATGGCCGTTCCAGGCCCTCTAGACGTTATAACATTACCATCGTCCACAACCGCTTGATTGATATAAGACATTCCTTGAGCAGGCTGAACATCAATCACACCACGATAACTTGTCGCTTGTCGGCCATCTAATAAGCCCGCCGTGACTAAGACTTTAGGCGCTGCGCAAATTGCTGCGGCTATGCCGTCTGCTTCCACTGTTGTGCGTAATAGAGATAAAACCCGTTGATCCTGCTCTAAATTATCTGAACCAGGCTGCCCACCAGGTAAAATCACCATCGCAAACGATTCATTTAGTATGGATTCCAATGTAACTTGTGCAACAAGCTGTACACCGCGACTACACGTAATGACCTTATTATCATCCAGACTCGCCGTGATGACATCCACTCCCGCACGGACTAACAAGTCAATAATAGTCACCGCTTCTAACTCTTCACACCCTTGCGCTAAAGGCATTAAAACTTTTGCCATATCTTTCTCCTCAAATTATTCTGCAAACCTTAAATTTAATACCAAAAAAACCACTGCCTAATTCAAGAGCAGTGGTCTAGTGGTGTTATTTTGTAAGCTACAAAACTTACTGTTGCATTTGCTGCGCAAAAATCATTGATTTCATAATACGTAACGCTTCATTCAATTCATAATCTTTATCTAACAGTTCCGTTAACTCTTTTGAAGCCTTTTCTGCTTTATCGGCGGCTTTTTCGGCCGCCTTGTCATCAGTCGCTTCTTGTTCATCCGTAATAACATCATGACTGCTATCGCCATTAGCCAAGTGCCCCGTTAAATCCTTCTCTTTAACGCGCGTGAATCCTTGTGATTCGACTTTCTCAACCTTAGCCAACTCAATGACCACATCAGGCTTAATACCCTCTGCTTGAATTGAACGACCTAAAGGCGTGAAATAACGAGCCGTTGTGACTTTAATGGCCGCACCATTATTCAGCTGGAGTAAGGTTTGCACAGAGCCCTTACCAAAACTTGTACGTCCAGCAATCAAAGCTCGTTTCTGGTCTTGTAAAGCACCTGCCACGATCTCTGAAGCCGAAGCCGAGCCTTCGTTAATCAAGACAACGATAGGCTTACCTGCCATGACATCTCCGTCTTCTGCTTCAAAACGCATCTGCGAATTTTTAATTCGACCTTCGGTATAAACAATCAATCCCTTATTTAGGAAGGCATCCGACACCTGAACCGCGGCCGTTAGGACGCCACCAGGGTTATTACGTAAATCTAGAACTAACCCGTCTAAAGGCGCTTTATTCTCTTTTTCAAGCTTTGCAATTCCTTTAACTAAATCACTTCCCGTTCGAATTTGGAACTGACTGATACGCAGATAACCGATATTGTCTTTAAGCATACGTTGCTTAACACTTTTAACTTTAATGACGGCTCGTGTAATAACAATTTTAAGCGGTGCATCTTCCCCATCACGAATAATAGTCAGTTCTAGCTTGGTGCCAGGCTTACCACGCATGATTTTAACGGCTTCGCCTAAAGTTTTACCTTTAACAGGCTCTTTACCCAACTTTATGACTAAGTCACCGGCTTTAATCCCCGCTTTCTGAGCGGGCGTATCATCAATAGGCGAGATGATTTTAACAAAACCATCTTCCATGCCCACTTCCATCCCTAGACCACCAAACTCACCGGTCGTATGCTCCTGCATCTCGGTAAAGTCTTCTGGCGGTAAATAGGCCGAATGCGGATCAAGATTAGAAAGCATGCCGCTGATAGCACCTTCGAGTAATTTCTTATCATCGACAGAATCGACATAGTCATGAGAAACGCGTTCGAACACTTCAACAAAAGCTCGCAACTCTTTTAATGGCAGAGACAATGCTGCCTCTTCCGTAGGCGTAACAGCCTGTTCTTGATCTGCCCAAACAGTCGTACCGACAGCAATCATGGCACCTAAAAGAGTACCTGTTCCAATCCACATGATTTTCTTTAAACCTGATGTACTCACACCGTTCTCCATACCAAATAAATTTTATCTTAGTTTTCAACACTTTAAGTTAAAAACAAAGACACTTCCTAAAACTTTCGTTCATTATAAGTGAACTTTAAGTGATAGAATGACTCGATTTCATTAGAATTTCAATATATTAATAATATTCTTATATAATGAAATCATTAAAAAATGGATAGTAGGTAAGCATGGATCAGCAAGACAACCCTCTTTTTGGAATGAAAGAAGAAAATATTCTGAAGGCTTCAAAAGCACTTAAAGCAATGGGACACCCTTTACGACTTAAAATTTTATGTGTCATTGGCGAGCAAGAACTACCGGTAATGGATATCGTAAAAAAGGTAGGAACAACGCAAAGTAACATTTCTCAGCATATCGACATTTTAAGAGAAAAAGAGATTATTACCTCGCGTCGTGAAGGCAGTAAAATTTTATGCAAGGTTCGTGACCACAATATATTAGACCTCATGAATGCGATGCAACAAACCTTCTGCCAACTTGAAAAGCAGTAATCTTTTAAAACCTTAAAGATTGGCGAGCCGTTGATAATAGACTACTTACCGAAAATGGCACTCTTAAATCAAACTCACCACAGTCAGGACTCTCTATAAAGTTACTTGTATTAACAGCCCATACTGTAAAGTCGCACACTTTTTGTTGACCTAATCAAAGAGGCTCTTCAAGTAGCCCGGCACTTCCGATGCAACTTTATCTGCTTGTAGAAGCAGTCTAAAAGCAAGAGTTCTGGCATTTACCCGACTGATTAGTTGTGCACTCCTAAACCACCCTTGCGAGTCAAATCACTTATTTTAATTCGAGAAAAATAGCCACAATAATCAAGAGATTAACAGGCTCATACCTTATGGATTTTTGTAGAGAGCGATTTAAGACAGTACCACAGCCCTATTTTCCGTTATTATGGGGAATTCTTAGCCAATCTTCTTCGAGCAAAATCAGCTTAACCCTTGATACATTCATTGATACGATCGCTTAGCAAAATGAATAATACGGCTAGAATTTCACACCTAAATAAAGATGGAAAACCAGGTAAACGACGATGCAGCAAGAACTCTCCAGCGCAGCCCAAATCATTTCCAAAACCAGTATCCCCAACATTCCTGAAGAGCTCATTCGTCTTAAGGAAGAGCTAAATAAAAAATACCCAAACACGGTCACTATCGCGAATTTAATCAGCCGTAATGCAGAACTTCTGGGTAATTTCATGACCCTAGTCAATACCAATATTACCAGTGAAAAGATGGATATTCGTGATGCTAAAGCCGCCGTTAATGTCTTAGGTTTAGATGAGATATACAACATATTCCTCGCGAGTAGCTTAACCAATCTATTGGCGCAAAGCCCTCTCGAAAAACAAATATTAGCTCACGGTGCAAAAGCAGGCCTAGCCGCGGCAGAACTCTCTTACTGGGTTTTTGATGTCACTCGTTCAGAAGCATATATAGCCGGGCTGATGCAAAATGTAGGGGCCATCTATTTATCGCGACAAGACCCTGAAGCCTATGCCGAAACTTTTAATTCACAATTGGCAAATCCGGTAAGTGCTTATGCCAAGGAACTTGAAAAATACAATACCAGCCATACGTTTATGGGTACTTTAATTGCCAAAAAATGGCATATAGCTCCAGAAGTCTATAAATCAATACTGCTACACCACGACACCAAGTTTGAACTTAAAACAGCGAATGACCAAAGAACTCGACACATTACTGCGCTCATTATGGTCTCCAACTTTATTGTCAGCTCGACAGTCGATGGGCAATACATCACTCAAGAGCTCAAAGAGTACCGCAACCTGGGCTTAAAGCAACTCGGCCTACCCGATATTGCAATCAAAGCAGCCAATGCCGCAGTAATGAAATGGGGTTCATCTGTGGGTAAAGGTCCAGTTGGACATTAAGCCGCTCATTAATCTAAAAAATGAAAAACCACTCTCAGGATATACTCAATACAATTGTTATCGCATGTCTTGCTTTAGTGTCAAAGGACGATGACGATATCTAAAGATACTGCAGTAGAAACGTTTTGATTCCATGATCTACGCCATCACCTTAAAACTAACCTACCTTTTATTTTATAGATTTATTATCGTAATTTGTTTACACAATAACAAGATCGCGGTTTCAAGTAATAAGTGCAATTTAATCATGCTGCAAGTAAATCAACTTGCAGCCCCTTAAATAATTCATTAGGCGTTTTACCACCACGACTACTTCTTGGACGGTTGTTTAGCCGATCCATCACATATTGAGCTTGTTCCATTGTCACATCTCTCAAGTCCATGCCTTTTGGAAAATACTGACGTATCAGACCATTTGTATTTTCATTGATTCCTCGCTCCCAAGAAGCATAGGGGTGGGCAAAATAAATATCAGTTTCCAGCGCTTTAGCCATCAGTTCATGGTCGGCGAACTCTTTACCATTGTCATAGGTAATCGTGAGAACTTGAGATTTGATGCCGCTCATAACATCAATGACCGCTTGAGCTAACTTATCAGATTGTCKTACCTTGCAATGGC
>VCMI01000044.1 GCA_006222135.1 Thiomicrorhabdus sp.
GGGATTAAACTAGAATGTCTGTTGTCTCTTTAGAAGAGTCAACACGTTCTCTTAGAGACTTACCTGGTTTAAAGTGCGGAACGCGCTTATCAGATAATTCAACCGTTTCCCCAGTTTTGGGGTTACGACCTACTCTAGCCTTTCTATGATGAAGACTAAAACTACCAAAGCCACGAATTTCAATTCGTTCACCCTCTGATAGTGTATCAATCATAGAATCCACAACTTGATTCACTGCAATCTCAACATCTTTTTGAGAAAATTGAGTTTGTTTTCTTGCAATGAGCTCGATGATTTCTGACTTAGTCATTTGATCATTCTCTTAATAATCTCTAAAAAAAGAGAGTGTTAATTAAAACTAGCACCATAGTACTAGTCAGATCAAAGAGTGACTCACACTGTAGCGCATGAGCCACTAGTAAATAACGACTTGCTATTTACTCTCAGATTACATCTTATCCTTGAAAAGGTCACCAAATGTAGTGCCCGCTGCCGCGATAGTTTGCTTCTCAGAATAGCCTTTAACAGCTTGAGCTTCTTCATGCGCTTCTTTCGCTTTCATAGAAAGTGAAACTGAACGGTTCTTACGGTCGATATTTGTAATTTTAGCAACTACCTTATCGCCTTCCTTAAGAACGCTTGAAGCATCACGAGTGTCTTCGACTAACTCTGAAGCGCGAAGGTAACCTTCAACTTCTGGACCTAGATCGATAACCGCACCGCGCTCATCAACTGACTTAACGACACCTTCAACATCAGCACCCTTACCATTGTCAGCAACAAATTGACCGAATGGGTCTTGCTCTAACTGCTTAAGGCCTAATGAGATACGCTCACGATCAGGATCGATAGATAGAATAACTGTTTCTAGCTCATCGCCTTTCTTGAAGTCACGAATGGCATCTTCACCAGTTTGCTTCCAAGAAATATCAGTAAGGTGAACAAGACCATCAATACCACCTTCTAGACCGATAAAGATACCGAAGTCAGTGATTGATTTAATAACACCAGAGATTTTATCGCCTTTCGCATGAACCGCTGAGAAACCTTCCCAAGGATTGATTGCACATTGCTTAATAGACAATGAAATACGACGACGCTCTTGGTCAACATCAAGAATCTTAACGTTAACTTCTTCACCTAGGTGAACCACTTTAGATGGGTGGATATTACGGTTAGTCCAATCCAACTCTGAAGTGTGAACAAGACCTTCAATCCCTTCTTCGATTTCGATGAAAGCACCGTAATCAGTAATGTTTGCAACTTTACCAGAAACTTGTGCACCCATTGGGTAACGAGCAACCATATCAGCCCAAGGATCTTCTTCAAGCTGCTTAAGACCTAGAGATACACGGCTACGCTCTTTGTCGAACTTAAGAACTTTAACGTCAATCTCATCGCTAACATTAACGATTTCAGAAGGATGGTTAACACGACGCCAAGCCATGTCAGTAATGTGTAGAAGACCATCAACACCACCAAGGTCAATAAATGCACCGTAGTCAGTAAGGTTCTTAACGATACCTTTAAGGACAGAACCTTCTTCCATATTAGCAAGAATAGCTTCACGCTCAGCAGAGCTTTCAATTTCAATAACTGCGCGACGAGATACAACAACGTTGTTACGCTTACGATCAAGCTTAACAAGTTTCAACTCTACTTCTTTCCCTTCTAGGAAACCAAAGTCGCGGATTGGACGGATATCCACAAGTGAACCAGGTAAGAAACCTCGAACGCCTTCAACGTCAACAGTAAGACCACCTTTAACTTTACCAGTCACAAGACCGATAACAACTTCACCATCTTCCATAGCTGTTTCAAGACGATCCCAAGTCTTAGCACGCTTCGCTTTTTCACGTGATAAACGAGTTTCACCCAAACCATCTTCTAATGATTCTAGGTAAACTTCGACTTCATCACCGATAGCGACTTCAAGGTCACCATTAGCGTCTAAGAACTGGCTCTTAGGAATAGTTGATTCAGACTTCATGCCTGCATCAACAAGTACGGCTTCTTTATCAATACCGATTACAGTACCGATAATTAAAGCACCAGGGTTAAATTTTTCTTGAAAAGACTCTTCAAATAGTTCAGCGAAAGATAATTCACTCATGGATATAGCTACCATTTTTTTCATACCGTCTTCTAATGGCTGATGGGAGTATTAATCAGTCAACGGGTCAGTTAGTTAAATGTCGGCATCCCAATTGCCAACAAAACACAAATCCCCGACCTAAAAAAAGGCCAGGGATTTAAAAAGCTTTAATAATCAAGGGTTGATACATATTAAAAGGTATACAACGATTGATAAAAATTTGAGTAAATTACTTTATCAAACCCTTATCCCACAATAAAGACTCTACTTTTCGGCAGACATCTTCAATGTTTAAATTCGAGGTATCCACGATGATGGCGTCATCTGCTGGCTTTAAGGGCGCAGTCTTACGGTTTAGGTCGCGTTCATCGCGTTCTTCTATGTCTCGAGTTATTTTGTGAATACTAGCACTAACCCCTTGGTTTTTCAACTGATTAACACGTCTTTCTGCTCTAATTTCTGCTGATGCTGTTAAATAGAGTTTTAAATCGGCTTCGGGAAAGACCACTGTTCCCATATCACGACCATCCGCGACCAGGCCTGGTAACTCTGAAAACGCTTTCTGTCTTGCCATCAAAGCGGTACGAACCTCTGGAATAACGGCCACCGTTGAAGCCACACCAGCGACCTCTTCGGTGCGAACCTTAGAGGTCACATCTTCACCTTCATACAAAATACTCGTGGCCACAAATTCAACCGGTAAGGTTTCAGCTAAAGCTACCAGGCCTGGTACGTCGTCTAAAGCCAGCTGGTTTTTAACGGCACCAAAAGCTAATGCACGATAGATAGCACCACTGTCTAATAGATGAAAGCGTGTCTTAGAGGTTAGGAACTGCGCAAGAGTGCCTTTACCAACACCGCTTGGACCATCAATAGTGATTACTGGTACGGATAACTGAGTCATACTTAAAGCTCCTTAATGACCTTAACCTGCATACCAACTTGATTAATTAACTCAAGAAAGGTTGGGAATGAAGTATTTACATTGGCGCAATCATCAATCACGATTTCAGAAACCGCGTTTAAGCCTGCGATGGTCATTGCCATGGAAATTCTATGATCATGATGACTTTGAATTACGGCCGATTGCTTTGACTGGATGCCACCATTAATCACCATACCATCTTCGGTTGGTAGAGCATCGAGACCAATGGCTTGCAAGGCATCTGCCATCACCTGAATGCGATCCGACTCCTTAACGCGTAACTCTTCGGCACCCGTCAGAACAGTTTGACCTTCTGCGCTTGCCGCCACTACAAACAACACTGGAAACTCGTCAATCGCCAAAGCCACTAATTCTTCAGGAATGTTAATCCCTTTTAGCGGCGCATAACGGACATGAATATCAGCGACAGGCTCTCCACCGACTTCATGCGCATTTTCGAGATTTATATCGGCGCCCATTAGCTGTAGGATCTTCACAATACCAACGCGGGTAGGATTCATTCCAACGTGTTCAATCACTAAATCTGAACCCTTAGAGACAGCCGCGGCCGCCATAAAAAATGCAGCCGATGAAATATCTGATGGCACATCAATATGACGACCGGTTAATTTACCGCCACCCACTAAACAAGCTTTCATCTGCTGACTATCAATTTTTTCTGAAAGGACTTCATAACCAAAGCCATTCAGCATACGCTCAGTATGATCTCTCGTTGGTGCAGGCTCTAAGGCACAAGTTTTACCCTCTGCATACAAACCCGCTAATAAGACACAAGATTTAACCTGAGCACTGGCCATGGGTAAAACATAATCAATTGCCGTCAATGACCCTTTGCCAGTGCCTGTAATTTTTAGAGGAGGCTTACCACCTTCTGCAGTCTCTATTTGGGCACCCATAACACGCAAAGGATCTGTCACACGCTTCATAGGACGTTTTGACAAGGAGGCATCACCGATTAATTCACAATCAAAATCCTGTCCGGCCAAAATACCCGCCATCAAGCGCATAGCCGTCCCAGAGTTCCCCATATCCAAAGGTTTATTAGGTTTCTGCAACCCTTTTAAGCCCACGCCATGAATAGTGACATTTCCATTATCAGGCCCTTCGATCTGCACACCCATCTCCTGAAAGGCTTTTAAGGTCGCTAAACTATCATCGCCCTCTAAAAAGCCAGTCACGGTCGTGACACCCTCAGAGATAGCCCCCAACATAATACTTCTGTGTGAAATAGACTTGTCACCAGGTACGCGAATACGACCTTGAATCGTGCCGCCGGGCTGAACTTTGAATTTTACATTTGCCATATTTTGGATTCTTTTTTGGTAATTCTTTAAATAATTAAGTTATTCTGTCAGTCAACAATTAAAACCAGGGATTTAGCACTAGTGACCTAAGAAGGCTCAGTCAATCAGTGGCCGATATGCCTATCACGAGCACTTTTCGCATTTTCAAACAGTTTAAATAACCGTTCACCCTCTTTTGCTTCAACCAACTCCGTTAAAGCCGTTATTGATTGTTGGTAATTCTTTAACCACTTAACGATTGCGTCTGAATTGGCTAAAGCGATATCCCGCCACATAGTGGCATCACTGGATGCAATCCGCGTAAAGTCTCTAAACCCACCGGCCGTGTAAGGGAAAACATTCCCCAACTCTGGATGCTCATCCAATAGATCAACCAATGAAAAAGCTAATAAATGCGGTAAATGACTGGTTGCAGCGAAGATATCATCATGCTGTTCCGCGCCCATGACTTCAATATTGGCGCCTAAAGCTTGCCATAACTCAGTGACTCGTTGGATTGCAAGGGTACTAGTCTGTTCGGCTGGCGTTAAAATCACACGATGATTCATATAAAGCTCTGAATCAGCCGCCGTGACTCCGCTTTTCTCTTTGCCTGCGATCGGGTGACCTGGCACAAAAAACTCAGGTAAGTGACCAAAGACTTTAATGACCGACGTTATAACACTACTCTTAGCGCTACCAGCATCTGTAATAATGGCGCCCTGCTTGATAAAAGGCTTCATCTCCTCAAGCACCGCTTCCATAACACCTAAAGGCACCGCTAACATAATCAAATCACTGTCAACGACCGCCTTCTGCATATCGGTACTGTATTCATCAATAACGCCAAGTTCAATGGCTTTGCGTAAACTAGATTCATCTTGACCAAACCCCATAATGGTCTTGACCAGGCCTGCTTGTTTTAACCCCTTAGCAAAAGAACCGCCGATTAAACCTACGCCGACAATCGTGATTTTATTGAGTGGTTTCAACTTATAAATCCTTGGTCATCGATAATAAAACCGACTTGAGTGCATCGATAAAATGCTTATTTTCAACTTGGGTACCAATTGAAACACGTAAAAAGTGATGCAGACCATAATTACTGACCGGACGGACAATCACGCCTTCTTCCAATAACTTCTGATTCACTTTAAGTGCATTTTCACCTAAATCGATACAGAGAAAATTTCCAGCAGAAGGAATTGAGTCAATCGCTAAACTCGATAAAGCCTCTTGAATCTGGCGCATTCCCTGTTGATTCAATAGCAACACTTTTTCTACGAAAGCCTGGTCTGCCAAGGCCGAGACTGCGGCGGCCTGAGCATAATGGTTAACATTAAATGGCGCTCTTAGTTGGTTGATATATTGGATTATTTCTTTACAGCCAGCCATGTAGCCCACACGTAAAGAGGCCAAACCATACGCCTTCGAGAAGGTTCTGGAAACTAATAAATTTGAGTAATCAGCAAGATAATCAATGCCATTCGCATACTCATCCGCATTGAGTTGCGCTTGAGCATACTCTATATAAGCTTCATCCAAGACCACAATCACCGTTTTAGGCACCTGAGAGATAAAATTTTCCCACTCTTTACGGTTAAAAACTGTACCCGTTGGGTTGTTTGGATTGGCTAGATAAATGACTTTAGTCTTTTCAGTAATCGCCATTAACATCGCAGGCAGATCATGCCCCCAATTCTTCGCAGGCACTTCAATACCTGTTGCACCGACCACTTGAGCTGAAATTGGATAGACTGCAAAAGCATACTGCGAATAGAGTATCTCATCACCCGGCCCTGCAAAAACGCGAGCCACCAGCTCTAATAACTCATTAGAACCATTACCAATCGCCAACTGTTCCGGCGAGATAGACAAAAATTCGGAAAGTTCTGATTTTAAAGCATAGGCACTACCATCTGGATAGCGCGCGATCTCTTTAAGTTCATTTTGAATGGCCGTCAATACAGCTGGGCTTGCCCCTAAAGGATTTTCATTGGATGCCAATTTAGAAATATAGGTCAGGTCCAACTCACGCTGTAATTCACTGACCGGCTTGCCAGGAATATAAGGATGAATTCCGAGAATCTGTGGTTGAACCACATCGCAATAAGCTACATTTATTTCATTCATAATTTTGTCAGTTTACCTTATACCAAAGGGAGGTCTGTTTCATTTTACAACAGCATCGTTGAAAGTTCTTAGAGTGGTGAAACCGGAAAAGAGCCTAATAATTTAAAGAACGCCGACTTAGACTTAACCTCTTCAAGGGCTTGTTTAAGATTGTCATCCTGCTGATGCCCCAAGACATCAATAAAAAACTGATAATCCCAAGTAGTATCCAGTGATGGACGAGAGATAATACGTGTCATATTAATCCCACGACGGCTAAAGCAGGACAATATGTCTAACAAGGCACCGGATTGATTTTTCATGGAAACAATCATGGCCGTTTTATCTTCACCACTAGACTGCGTAGCATCACGCCCCACCACCCAAAACTTAGTGGTATTGTCTGGCTGATCTTCAATATGAGATTCAAGAATATTCAATTGATAAAGTTGGGCGGCCTGCTCAGAAGCAATGGCTGCAATACTGGGATCGGTCTGCGCCATTTTGGCCGCCAGAGCATTAGAAGCTACCGCTTCAACCTCTGCCCAAGGCAAATTATCCTTAATCCACTGCTCACACTGCCCTAAGGCTTGCTGATGAGCGACAATTTTATGAATATTTTCAAGCGCTGCTGACTTAGACAATAAACAGTGATGAATCTCAAGTGCAACTTCACCCGAAATCTTCAAGTTCGTTGTCACTAAGACATTCTGAGTGCTTTTAACAACGCCTTCAGAAGAGTTTTCAACGGGCACCATTCCATAACTTGCCTCGCCTTTCTCAACCGCTTCAAAAACTTTCTCAATGGTCGAAACCGCAATAGAGTGCGCCGATGAACCAAACTGCTTAATGACGCTGGCATGAGAGTAACTGCCCTCAGGCCCTAGATAAGCCACAGTGGTTGGCTGCTCAAGTGCTAAGCAAGCGGACATAATTTCCCTAAAGAGTTTCGCCATCTCTTCATCAGGCAATAAACTGGTATTGCGTGCTTTGACGGCACGCAAAACTTGCGCTTCTCGCTCAGGCCTATAAAACACCGCACCAACATTACCGCCTTGGGTTTTAATGTCGGCCACTTTTTGAGCACACGCAGCTCTTTGACCAATCAAATCTTGGATTTGAGCGTCGATTGCATCAATTTGAGTTCTAATCTCTGTCAATTGCATCTGTTCTGTCGTCATTCAAGTGCCTGTCTATTATCTATTCTTAGTTCTATTCATTAAACAAAGGGGGTACGTGTAGTCACTAGGACTAAGCATGAGTTTTCGCAAACTGTTCCATAAAGGCAATCAGAGCATCCACCCCTTCTTCAGGCATAGCGTTATAAATACTCGCACGCATCCCGCCAAAAATCTTGTGTCCTTTCAAACTTAACAATCCAGCCGCATTAGATGCTTGAATAAACTCAGACTCTAACGCTTTGTTTGTAAGGTAAAAAGTCACATTCATCCATGAACGCTGTGAAGGTTTAATGGTATTGTAATAAAATGGTGAGCTGTCAATATACTCATAGAGTTTCTGTGCTTTACGTTCATTAACCAACGTAATTGCTTCAACGCCACCATTCGTTTTAAGCCATTCGAAGACCAATCCAGCTAAATACCAAGCATAGGTTGCTGGCGTGTTAAACATCGACTCGTTATTCGCATAAGTTGCCCAGTTTAATAGGGTTGGCGTGATTTCACGTGCATGACCTATTAAATCATCGCGAATAATCATAATCGATAAACCAGCCGGACCAATATTTTTCTGAGCCCCTGCATAGATGATGGCATAACGACTAACATCAATCGGACGACACATAATATTAGAAGACATATCTGCAATCACGGGCTTACCTTGGGCGAACACATGCTCAAGCTGATCTTCTTGAAACTCTAGTCCGGTAATCGTCTCATTGGTGCACAGGTGAATATATTTAGCATCATCACTAAATGACCATTCAGCCATATCAGGAATTTCAGTTGGATTTTTGGTTTCACCGCCGACGACAACGTTAACATTGACGTACCGTGAAGCCTCTTTAATCGCCTTATCAGACCAGACACCGGTATTGAAATAATCAACGGTGTCGCCTTCTTCTGTTAAGTTAAGCGGAATCGCTGAAAACTGCATTGAAGCCCCACCATGCAGAAACAACACTTTATAGTTGTCCGGAATAGCCATCACTTCTCGTAAATCAGCTTCTGTTTGGTGTGCAACCGACATGTACTCTTTACTACGGTGACTCATCTCCATAATGGACATGCCGGTATGATTCCAATCAAGAAACTCTGCTGATGCTTTACGCATGACGGCTTCTGGCAACATTGCTGGACCTGCACTAAAGTTAAATGCTCTTGCCATGCTAATTTAATTCCTTATTCTAAGAAAAAGACGCTCTAAAACGGCTAAAAGGCCCACTGCTAAAAACAGTGGGCCTCTGATTAATGGTTATTTTATATTTATTCTGAATCGTTACTTTCAGTATCTTGAGTCGTCTCATCGCTTTCTGCGACATTATCTTCAACACCCTCTTCAGCGTTATTCTCAAGAACCGCTTCCGTTGTCACGCCTTCAATAACAGACTCTTCATCTTCTAATAAGACTTCATCTTCAACATCAACGACCGCTAGACCAACCACTAACTCGCCTTTACCGACATTAATCAACTTAACCCCTTGCGTGTTACGACCCACAACTGAGACATCTGAGACACGTGCTCGTACCAAAGTCGCTTTATTGGTAATTAACACCATCTCTTGCTCAGGGATAACTGAAACTGCGGCCACAACTGAACCATTACGTTCTGACGTTTTAATGGAGATAACCCCTTGACCACCACGATTAATGGTTGAGTAATCTTCTACAGGCGTACATTTTCCATAACCATGTTCAGTCGCCGTCAAAATTAAGGTATTAGGTCTAGCAACTTGCATACTAATGACTTTAACACCGTCCGCTAACTTCATTCCACGAACACCGCGAGCAGTACGCCCCATGACACGAACATCTGACTCTTTGAATCGAATCGCTTTACCGATATTACTGAACAACATAATTTCTTGTTCGCCATCGGTTAAAGCCGTTCCGACTAACTCATCATCATCCAACAAATCAACAGCGATAATACCGTTAGCACGTGGACGAGAGAAATCTTTCAGCGCGACACGTTTTACAACCGAATTACGGGTTGCCATAAAGACAATGCGTTCATCAAACTCATCGACCGGTAGTACTGAAGTGATATATTCTCCATCGGCTAATGGCAGAATGTTAACGGTTGGCTTACCACGACTACCACGACTGGCAAGCGGTAACTGCCAAGTTTTCTGCCAGTAAAGCTTACCTGTGTTCGAGAAGCACAACAGCATATCATGCGTACTAGCCACGAACAGTTGACCGACTTCATCTTCTTCTTTCATTGCGGTTGCAGATTTACCGCGACCACCGCGTTTTTGCGCACGATAGTCACTTAATGGCTGTGTTTTGATATAACCATCTTCAGATAAAGTCACGATACGATCTTCAACCGCAATTAAATCTTCAGCGTCTAAATCTTGGTAACTGTAATCAATGACGGTACGACGTGCATCACCAAAGGTTTCAACGACTTCCATTAGCTCTTCTCTTACCACTTCCGTCAAACGATCAGGATTTCTCAAAATATTTAAGAATTCTGTGATTTTTTCGACAAGCCCTTTGTACTCTTCAATAATTTTATCTTGCTCTAAACCTGTTAAACGATGCAAACGCATCTCAAGGATAGATTGTGCCTGAACCGGAGATAATTTATAAATTTCGCCATCGCCGTCCACACCAAAACCTTCTGGTAGGTTTTCTGGACGCATATCCTTAAGTTCGACGCGCCCTAACAATTCGACTACTTTACCCACGGGCCACTCTCTTTCAAGCATGCGTTCTTTAGCAACCGCTGGACTTGGAGAGGCTTTGATCAGTTCGATCATCTCATCGATATTATTTAAGGCAATCGCCAAACCTTCTAAGGTATGTGCTTTTTCACGCGCTTTACGAAGTTCGTAAATGGTACGACGAGTGACCACTTCACGACGATGCTTAACGAATGCAGTGATAATTTCTTTTAGATTCAATAATTTCGGCTGACCTTCAATCAATGCAACCATATTGACACCAAACACGGTCTGCATGGTCGTTTGCTTATATAGGTTATTGATCATGATCTCAGGCACTTCACCGCGACGCAGTTCAATCACGACACGCATACCATCTTTATCGGACTCGTCACGTAAAGCGGTAATACCATCAATTTTCTTTTCTTTAACCAATTCAGCAATACGTTCTATCAGACGTGCCTTGTTAACTTGGTATGGCAATTCATCAATAATGACTTTTGATTTACCACTCTTATCCGTTTCAATAGACGTTTTTGCACGAATTTTAACGCGACCACGGCCGGTTTCGTAAGCTTCACGAATACCGGTCGCACCATTGATAATGCCGTATGTAGGAAAGTCCGGTCCAGGAATGTGCTCCATCAAACCGTCAAGATCAATATCAGGATTATCAATCACAGCTAAACATGCGTTAACCGTTTCAGTTAAGTTGTGTGGCGGAATATTCGTCGCCATACCAACCGCGATCCCGGAAGAACCGTTCACTAATAAGTTAGGAATTCGAGTAGGCATAACCACTGGCTCTGATTCAGAACCATCGTAGTTTTCTGCAAAGTTAACCGTTTCTTTATCTAAATCTGCCAGCAAGTGATGGGCGATTTTTGACATTCTAATTTCGGTATAACGCATCGCCGCAGGAGAATCACCATCGACCGACCCGAAGTTACCTTGACCATCAACCAACATATAACGTAATGAGAATGGCTGCGCCATACGAACGATCGTGTCGTAAACTGCCGTGTCACCATGCGGGTGATATTTACCGATTACATCCCCGACAATACGGGCAGATTTTTTGTAAGGTTTGTTAAAATCGTTATTCAGTACATTCATTGCGTAAAGTACGCGACGGTGAACCGGTTTTAAGCCATCTCTTACATCAGGAAGCGCTCGTCCTACAATTACGCTCATGGCGTAACTTAAGTAGGATTGTTCCATTTCATCTTCTAACGCAATGGGAATAATTTCACGTGCAAATTCAGACATCGATAATCCAATTATTTAGTTAACTATAGTAAAGGGTATATTATACCCACATAGCTACCTTAAAGCGACAGTTATAATGACCCTTTCCCCGTATCGATAAATATTTTTTAAGCCGCTAGAGGGCTTTATTTTAGCTTAGAGGGTTTTAAATAAATTAAAACCCCGGTAAAGCGGATAAATTAGGTATAATTTTTAGCTCTTTATTGAGTCAATCAAACCTCTTTTAGAGGTAAAAGCGAATCTTAAGTGAATAAAAGTGAATCCTGATGAGTGTATCAACTTCCATAGCAACCCCGGAAAACCCAGATAATACGACTAAATCGTCCAATGCAGACCAGGCAGAGTTAGATAATTTTAACCGCCTATCTAATACCTGGTGGGATACCGAGGGTGAATTTGGCGCTTTACACAAAATCAATCCTTTTAGAGTTGAGTTTATTCAACGCTTTCAACCGATTGAAAATCAATCGGTTGTTGATATTGGTTGCGGTGGCGGCATACTCTCTGAGTCTTTGGCGGCGGCAGGCGCAAAGGTGACGGGCATTGATTTAGCGAAAGAGGTGTTGGGAGTTGCAAAACTGCATGGCTTAGATTCCGGTATCAAGGTCCATTACCAGTTGATTGCCGCAGAAGAGTACGCTGAGTTACATGCAGGAAAGCATGATATTGTGACCTGTATGGAGATGCTAGAGCATGTACCTGATCCTCAAGCGATTATTAAAGCCGCCGCGCTGTGTGTTAAGCCAGGGGGCTGGGTTTTCTTCTCAACACTTAATCGCAACTATAAGTCCTATCTATTAGCCATCTTTGCGGCTGAACAGGTTTTGAACTTAGTGCCCAAAGGCACGCATACTCATGAGAAGTTCATTACACCCGCCGAACTGGATGCGATGGCAAGACAAGCGGGACTCTATTTAAGAGACAGTGCGGGTATTGAGTTCAACCCATTACTGAATCAATATGGCCTAAATGACAATGTCGACGTGAACTATCTTTTGGCTTATCAAAAAGCCGTTTAGTTTCGCTTCGCTTTAATAAAGCCTATTCAAACAAGTGATCAACATCGTCTCACCCAAAACTTTTTAGACTTATCTATTTTAGGAACACTTAATTCTCATGCCTACCTCCACTCCCATTGAATGCATCCTATTTGATTTAGACGGCACCCTACTGGACACCTCATATGATTTTGCCTTTGCACTCAATCAAACCTGTCGTGATTTTGACCAAAAAACATTACGTTACCAAACAATTAGAAAGGTAGTGTCGCAAGGTGCCCTAGGCATGACGCAATTGGCCTTCCCTTTACTTGAAGGTGAAGCACTTGAAGCACGCAGACAATACTTTTTAAACATTTATTTTGAAAACATCGACCACCACACTCGGATTTTTCCAGGACTGGAGTTAGGTTTGCAAGCGTTAGCGCAACAAAATATTCCCTGGGGCATTGTTACCAATAAACCAGGTTGGTTAACACAAAAGTTATTAGCCAACCTAAACTTCCCAAGCAAGCCATCAAGCGTCATCAGTGGAGACTCCTTAGCCGTTCGTAAACCAGATCCAGCGCCTTTATGGCTGGCGGCCAAAGAGTGTCATATCGCGCCAGAAAAGTGCCTCTATATCGGAGATCATATAAGAGATATTGAAGCAGGTAATAATGCCGGTATGAAAACAGCATCCGCCCTCTTTGGTTATTTACCTGATCTACCAGAAAGCCACTCAGAAAAACCTTGGCCAACCGATTATGATTTTGAGACCCCTTTTGAGATAAGTCAGTTTTTACAGGCGCTTAAAAATAGATAAAACTGCACAAACCTATAAAACCGTATTTATTTGAACTAAAGCTAAAAGATAGAGAGAGAGTTGTATGCAAACTTATTTAATCACCGGAGCCGCTCAAGGCTTAGGTAAAGCCTTAAGTAGACAGCTCGTCGAAAAGGGTCATCAAGTCATTCTGCTCGATAAAGAACTCAAAGCCCTTAATGCTTTGTATGACGAGCTCAATTCTGATTTGGTGGCGCTCTATCCGATCGACTTATTGGGTGCAAATATCGACCATTACCAAGCGCTTCAGGATACGATCACTGAAGAATACGGCCAATTGAATGGTCTCATTCTCAATGCCGCCATTCTGCCCGCCTTCACGCCGATTGAGAATTTCGATTACATGCAGTGGTACGAAGTGCTACACACTAACCTCAATGCCAACTTCCATTTGATTCAAAATACACTTGGTTTATTGAGAAAGAGTGAGAACGGCAAGCTCCTGGCCGTATTAGATCAAAATATTGATCTGCACCCCGCTTATTACGGTGCTTATGGCGTGGCTAAAGCAGGTTTGGACCAGCTGATGATGACCGTCGCGGCAGAACATAAAAACACGGATTTGAATCTCTACAGCGCAAAGCTAGAAACCTTTGCCACAGAGTCCAGAGGTCGATTATTCCCAGGTGAAAACCCCTTGGAGCTGCCTTCTGCCGAAAGTATGGCGAAGCGAATTTTAGCCTCTTTATTAGAAGACAAAACAGATCCTACTATCCAGCATTTATAAAAGTATTTTAAACAGACTTAAACTGACCAGGCCTGGTCAGTTTAAAACGGATTTATCGCCTCTTTATTTCTTATGATTTCTACCGCCGGAACCCGTCATACCCGCCGTTAAGCTAAAACGCATCGCTTCTTCCATACTCAAATCTACCGGCGTCACGGTACTTTTGGGGACTAACACCGCATAACCGCCAATCATATAACTCAACGGCAAATACACTAAGATACTATCGTCATCATTAAAGCCATCAGGTAATTTATGCATTTCGTGCTCGGTAATGAAGCCGATGACTTTCATATTGTCGTTCACCTGCACAGAAACGACCTGCTCAAAATCTTGTTCTTTTTTAGGCTTGAAATAATCTAAGAAATCGCGAAAAGCGCCATAGATAGGTTTAACAATCGGCATATGTGAAAACAACTGTTCCAGTTTTGAAAACAGTAGCTGAACCACATAGGTATGCATAACCAAGCCGATTAAGAAAAGCACCCCGAGGCCCGCAACTACTCCCATACCCGGCCAATAAAGCGCACTGGGCAAAACGATCTGAATCAGCCCACCAAGCACAGATTCCGCCGAGACTGCCAACCAATACAACAGGTAAAAGGTTAGAACAATCGGCAGAATGGTAATTAAGCCCGTCAACATATATCTACTAATAAAACCGAACATTAAAACTTCCTTTTTAAAGTGACCAGGCCTGGTCACTTTTATTTATGAGCCGATCGTAAATTAAAACATCAAGACGCTTAAGGCATCTCTTGCCTTAATAACTTAGGCGCTGAATTTAACAAGGCTTGGGTATACTCATGTTTTGGAAAACGCATGACTTGCTCGACGCTACCTTGCTCGACAATACGCCCTTCCTTCATAACGGCGACTTCATGTGCAATCGCAGGAATAATCGATAAGTCGTGGGTAATAAAGAGAAAAGACAGTTGATATTTTTGCTGTAACTCTTCAAGTAGATTCAACACCTGCGCACGCACTGTGACGTCCAAAGCACTGGTGGGCTCATCACAGATAATCAATTCTGGCTCGACCGCCAAAGCGCGGGCTATGCCAATTCTTTGACGTTGACCGCCGGAGAACTCATGAGGAAAGCGATACTTGTGCTCTGATAATAAGCCTACCTGCTCTAGTAGCTCTTCAATACGAGCATCTTGGTCTTTTTTATCACGAGAGCCGACTTGCAGACTGTCCATACCTTCGCGAATGATTTCACTAATGGTCATACGCGGATTCAGCGCAGAGAAAGGGTCTTGAAAAATGACCTGCACCTTCTTTCTAAAGGGTTTCATCTGTTTTTCTGTTAAAGCCGTAAAATCGACAATACTTTCAATCCCCGCCTCACCCACACCAGGCGTGGAGAAATCAACCGATCCAGAAGTGCTATTAACCAGTTTTAAGATGGCCTGTCCAATCGTACTTTTACCACTCCCAGACTCACCAACCAGCGCTAACGTTTGGCCTTTTTTGATGGTTAAGGTAACACCATCTACGGCTTTAACGTAGCCAACGGTACGTTGAAAGAGGCCTTTTTTAACAGGAAAATGTACTTTTAAATCATTGATTTGCAGCAATGCATTAGTGTCTATAATCGGCTTAAAGGATTGTTTGGGAATGGCATCAGCCAGTAACTGCTGAGTATATGGGTGCTGAGGGTTACTAAAGAAGTGATCTTTATCCGCCTGCTCCACTATTTCACCTTGTTTCATGACGGCGACCCTATCGGCCATCTCACTAACAACACCCATATCATGGGTAATAAATAGAATAGAGAGGCCTCGCTTATCACGAATGCTTTTTAGCAATTCTAAGACTTGTGCCTGAATGGTGACATCTAACGCGGTGGTCGGTTCATCAGCAATTAACAGATCCGGCTCACAAGCCAAAGCCATCGCTATCATCACTCGCTGCATCTGCCCGCCAGAGAGTTGATGTGGATACCAGTCATAACGATCATTGGCTTGGGGAAGACCCACCTCTTCAAACAACGAGACGACTTTTTGACGCGCTTGTTTACCGCGGATTTTCAGATGCACACGTAAAACTTCTGCAACCTGCTCACCGACTTTCATCACGGGGTTTAAAGAGGTCATAGGCTCCTGAAATATCATCGCAACCTGCCTGCCGCGAATTTTCTGCATTTGATACTCAGGTAAGGCAAATAGCTCTGTTTGATTAAGTGAAATTTCTCCAGCTGTAACCTGTAGTGCCTCGGGCAGTAATCGCATAATAGCAAGGGAGGTTAGCGACTTGCCACTGCCCGACTCTCCGACCAATGCAAAGATTTCCCCCGATTCAATCGAGAAACTAATATCGTTGATTAACGGGGAATCATTGACCGCAATACTTAGATTTTTGATGTTTAATACAGTTGAAAGTGCTAGTGCCATAATTTTATTTCATCTTTATCGATTAATGGAGATTATCATTTTTTTGCTTAAAAATATTTTTATGCTTCTTGAATTCACATATTAATTAACTCGTCGGGGATCTAATACCGTCTGCACTCTATCCGAGAATAAATTCGCAGCTAAGACTAAGGTAAACATAAAAACAAATGCTGAGAACAGAGACCACCAAACCATTGGCTCTCTGGCCATCTCTAAACGCGCTTGGTTAATCATATTCCCCCAGCTTGCAGTGGTTGGATCGACTCCAACGCCTACATAAGACAAAACGGCTTCCGCCAGTACCAATCCACTAAAATCTAACACTAAAGCAATTAAGACCAGATGCATTAAGTTGGGCAAAATATGGTTTTTAATAATCTTAAAAGGCCCTAAGCCGAAGGCTTTGGCGGCAGAGACATATTCTACTTGGCTTATTTTAAGGGTTTCTGCACGTAATAAGCGGCACAACCCCGTCCAACTGGTTAAACCTAAAATAAAGATTAAAAACAGTAGGCGTAGATCAGCCCGTTCTTCAGTACTGCCAAACCAGTCACTATTATTGGTGATAATCACTTGCATCACCAACACGGCGGCGGCAATCAATAATACCCCAGGAATCGAATTTAGGGTGGTATAGAGATACTGAATCACATCATCTACCCAACCTTTAAAGTAACCCGCGCTAATGCCTAATATCAACGCCAAAGGCAACATCACTAAGGTGGTTAGCAACCCAATCAATACACCCGTACGGATACTTTTGATTGATTGTAACAGGACATCCTGCCCGACCTTATCGGTGCCTAAGACATGATAAAAGTGGCTCATGTAATAAAACCAAATAAATAGAAATAATAAGCTAAAAAAGCTGATATAGGCTGTTTTCCAGGGCATTTTATTGGCTTTGTCGTTAATACTCCTAAGCGCAAAGGCCTTAAATCTAAAGTAAGCATGTACCATTAATAACAGAGCCATAATCCCAAGCGTCACCAGTAGCGGCAAACCCGTTTTAACCAAAACATCCAACCAAATAGAAGCACCGTTCGTTAAGTGCTGCCCGCCATGCTTCAGAACTAAATAACTTTGCGAGACTTGACCGTTTTCATCAAAATTCAATGAAGTACTGTATTCGTGCGTAGCAAATGGTGCTGAATAAGTCCGTTCCGTCTGTTCGATTAAATGTATCAAAGAAAGGTCCAATACACTATAGACCCCCTGTCGTTTTTCTGAGGTGTTCTCGCCGTTAGAGGTCAGCTGAACATGTACCGAGCCCAACAGTGCGAACACAAAATAGAACGTTAAGATGACCATCGAAGCCATGGCAACCCGCGACTCAAAAATACTACGCCATTGTTTTCTAGCCTGCTCGGAGTTTTTAATGGAACGAATCCCAGCCAAAATGACAAACAGCAAGCTCCAAACCATTAAATCTGTCCATAACCATACAAAACTCATGCTAACTTCACCCGAGGATCAAAGAGCGTATAAGAGATGTCTGTGAGAATCAGGCCAATGATATATAACACCGAGCCTAAAAACACCATGGCTTTGACTATGCCAAAATCTTGGGCATTAATCGCATCCAACGTGTAACTGCCCAGGCCTGGTATACCAAAGAAGGATTCCATAATCAGACTTCCCATAAAGAGCGTCGGAATCACCACGACCACACCCGTTAGGATCGGTAGCATGCCATTCTGGAGCACGTGACCAAATAGGACTTTAATGTCAGATAAGCCTTTGGCGCGTGCAGTACGAATATAGTCCTTATTCATCTCTTCTAAAAAGATACTACGATACCAACGCATGCCCGCCCCAATCCCGGAAAAAACCCCGATAAAGATGGGTAGGATTAAAAACTTAAATCCCTCCCAACCTTCTGTGTAACCCGAAATCGGCACCCAGTGCCAAACCTTACTGAACAAGACTTGCCCGGCAATAATATAAAACAGACCTGAGATGGACATAATCGCCACCGCCACCATCATGGTGGCGGTATCCAAGGTTGAACCTCTGAACAGAACAATCAATAGAGCCAAGGCGATATTAGTGACTAAACCGATGACAAATGTGGGTAAGGCAATGGCCAGGCTTGGCCACATACGTTCATAAATATCCGCGGTAATCTGTCTTCCAGAGTCAGACTGACCAAAATCAAAGGCAAATAGCTTCATAGACTCTTGTACGAACAGGGTCTCTTGGACCTTGGCCAGGCCTGGTGATTCTGCATTAAAAAACAGGGGTTTGTCGTAACCATGATCGATTTTCCATGACTGAATCATGGCCGGCGTAGTCTGCTTAGCGCCCAGTTGAGCACGCGCCATATCATCCGGAGTATTCGCCATAAAAAACAGCGCAAAAGTGATAAAGTTGACGCCAATCAAAATCGGCAGTGCAAACAGCACTCTTCTGACGATGTATGCAAACATCTAGATATCCTCACTTTTCGTGTTTTTTGCAACCGTCTTAATACTGGCTTTTTGGCGACGACGATACGCTAGACGTAAAGGATAGATGCTACCGATAACCACGAACAAGACGATGATAATCGGCCAAATCACTGGCTGATTCCATGCAGATTGTTTTAAGACACGCTCTTGCACTTCAATACGTCTATATTTAACCGTGTTATTGGCTAAAGGGTTCGGCCAAACATTGTGTAACCAGCTGTGATAAAGCGACAGCGATTTTGGATGATATCCCCATACCCAAGGTGCATCTTGTTGCAATAACAAAGTCATTTTCTGAATAATTGCCAAACGTTCTGGACTATTACTCATGGTTTTCATTTTTAGAAACAACTTATTGAATTCCGGATTGTCATAATTGGCACTATTAATCCCTGAACCGTTGGTATTAATTGTGGCATTACCTCCATAGAGCAAAAACAGGAAATTTTCAGGATCAGGATAATCAGCATTCCAACCCCAAGAGAACATCTGCACTTTAGCACCTCGCACCTTGTCTTGGAAACGATTATAGTCCGTCGCACGAATCACCAGTTCAATGCCGAGCTTAGCAAACTGTTTACGATACCAACTCAACATCGCTTGACTGTCCGGTCCCGTGGCGGCCGTATCGTAATGCAAGGTTAAGGGCGTGCCATCAGGCATTCGACCATTAGGATAACCCGCTTCAGTTAACAGCTGTTTAGCAATCTCGATAGGTTTACGGTGTAAGCGATTATCTACCCAATCAAACAAAACGATATTGCTGCCCGCTTGACCTTCTTGATAGCCAAATATTCCAGGTGGAATCGGACCTTGCGCTATGACACCACGACCATTGAGAAAGATCGAAATATACTCTTCAAAATTAATCGCAATACTCAATGCCTGACGCAACTTACGTTGCTTTTCAGAGTAACCACCCACCACAGGATCAGCCATATTAAAGCCAAAATACATAATACTGGGCTGAATCATATTTAAAAACTGAATCCCCTTTTCCTGCATCTCCGGCGTTAGGCTCATAGACCCCGAATTAGAAACTGAAACGGCTTGATCAAAACTGTCAGAGCTGACGCCTGAAGCATCATAATAGCCCTGTAAAAACTTATTCCATAAAGGCACGCTCTCTTTCTCAAGTGAATAAATCACCTCTTTGATAAAAGGTAACTGTTTGCCTGCATCATTCAATAGAGAAGGGTCTGCACCTTTTGCCAAACCATCGACCGGATAAGAGTCTTGATGATAATTAGGATTGGCGAGTAAGCGCATGCGTTTATTGGGATTATTCTCCACCAGTTGATAAGGCCCCGTTCCGACGGGCGAAGTATCCAGCGTTAAGTTCTTTTCGACCAGGCCTGGTTGTTTATAAAAAGCATCCGCTTCCCACGGAATAGGCGCAAAGAAGTTCATGCTTAACCAATATAAAAACTGCGGATAAACACCCTTTATTCTAATTTTATAATGATATTTATCAATAATTTGAACACCACTAATCTCAACCTTGTTCAAGTCGAAAAAATGGGTTTGGGTGCTTTTATCATTAACAGAAAGTTCCATTTGATAGGCCTTAGAAACCCTCTCAGAAAAGTCTGTTAAGCCTTCAATATACTGCGCCATGGAATCGAGTATCGGAGAGTGATTTTGCCTTAAAGCCATGCGTTTCAAGGCATAAACATAATCCGCTGCAATGAGTTCTCGACTGCTTTTTTGTTTAAAATCACGCACCATGTCAATCTTTGATAAAGCATCTGAATCAAGATGATGATATTTAAACTGTCCAAGATTATCTTTCACAAATGCAGGATGTGGCTGAAATTGAATGCCTGGCTTAAGCGTAAAAAGATACTCCGTAAAGGCTATAGCAGGATGCGCTTCTGTGGCCTCTTTTCCCTTGGCATCAAAATAAGTGGTTTCAGGCATCTTCGCGAGGGTTAAAGGCTCTAAAGTATAAGGACGTTTTAGATAATGATATTGAAGTGGTGGTTCGTACACCTGACTTAAAATAGCCCACTCGTTAGAACTGTAAGAAACCACTGGATCCAAATGCTTGGGTGACTCGCTAAAAGAACTAAACAGAGTTTGAGAGTTAGCCTGATCGGCACTATAGGGGTTATTCCAAGTAGCCGCAGAACAACCTGTCGCATAAAAAGTAATGGCCAAAATGCCTAATAAATGGCGGCAGAAGCCACTAGACTGGTTAGGGAGAGATTTCTTAAATAACAAAAGTAGATTCACTATGCGTTTACACACCCTAAAAGAAGATAAAATCCTTGGTCGCCGAAGATACACTCTAATCTAAATAATCTAAGTTGATTTTACAAATTTCAGCCTTTATAACTGAGACTTTAGCGTTATAATGCTCATAAAATTTAATACTCATCATACGTGATTTTTAAACTAAATTGACGTAATTATAAGACTCAATAAGATTGGAGAACAATATGGGATTTCTAACCGGAAAGAAAGTTTTAGTCATCGGTGTCGCAAACAATAAATCGATTGCTTACGGAATTGCAAAGCAAATGCATGCACAAGGTGCTGAAATCGCCCTAACCTATCAAAATGAACGATTGAAAAGTCGTGTAGAGAAGATTGCCGAAGAATTTGGCTCTTCAATTGTGCTTCCATTAGATGTTGCGAATGATGATGAAATTAATAGTGTGTTTACAGAATTAGCGAAGAGCTGGACAGATGGCCTGGATACCTTAGTTCACTCAGTGGCGTTTGCACCACGCACTGAACTAGAAGGTCGAATGATTGACGCTTCTACACGAGAAGGCTTCAGCATTGCACACGACATCAGTGCCTATAGCTTAACGGCTTGCACTAAGGCGGCCTATGAAATGCTGAAAGCTAAAAATGGCTCTGTGATCACGCTCTCTTACTTAGGGGCTGAACGTGTTGTGCCAAACTATAACGTGATGGGGATTGCCAAAGCCTCTCTAGAAGCAACAGTTCGTTATCTGGCGGCAGACTTAGGGCAAGACGGCATTCGTGTTAACGCCGTATCAGCAGGGCCTATCCGCACACTTGCCGCTGCGGGCATTAAGGATTTTAGAAGCATGCTTGATAAAGCGGCTGCCGCTACCCCACTACGTCGTAATGTAACGATTGAAGAAGTCGGTAATACCGCGGCTTTCCTATGTTCTGACTTAGCCTCAGGCATTACTGGTGAGATCACTTATGTGGATGGTGGTTACAATATTACGGCTTCAAGCTAACCACTCACCAAACTGAGTAAACGGGTAAAGCCATTGTTCGCTTTACACTGATACATTCAAGTCGTAAGTGCAACAGTTTTAATTTCCCAGAACACCTCATTAGGTGTTCTGAATCCTAAACACTTTCTTGGGCGATTGTTGAGCTTATCAACAACCCAATCAATTTCTTCCTGAGTTACTTTATCGAAGTCTGTTCCTTTTGGAAAGAATCGTCTTAACAATCCATTGGTATTTTCATTGGTTCCACGCTCCCAAGAAGAGTAAGGGTGGGCAAAATAAAATCTGTCCCAAGCTCTTTTGCCATCGTTTGGTATTGTGTGAAAACTCTTTGCCATTATCTGAAGTTAATGAATGAACAGGCCTGTTTAAAGCTCGTAATTGCTCAATGATGACAGCGCTAACRATGTCTGACTTTCTCGTGTTAACTTTAATGAAGCGAGCGATTCTAGATGTTCGATCAACCATTGATACTAAGCTAGCGCTTGATAGTCGTCGTGT
>VCMI01000045.1 GCA_006222135.1 Thiomicrorhabdus sp.
TAATCGAGTAACGTCCCCACTTCTCTCCGCCTTGCACGGATTCGAATAGATAGGAGTAGGGGCCTTTGGCTAACTTATGATAAACACTCAACGGGGTATCATAGTCAGACAATACGGTACGCATAATCGGTACACGGTTATAACCCCGCTTTGCTAAGTTTGCAAAGAGTGTCTTGCTCATTCTAAATCCGCCTTAGTGCTTGATTGTTTTTCAGATTTCTCTAGTTTCTTGAATAAAATTGTTCGGCGAATACCGGCAATTGAACAGAATAACGGTCGAAAAATTTCTAGTAACAATGCTTTCAAAAAAGCCATACCAAATCCCTAATTGTTAATACAAACTTCTCAAAAAAAATAGACTAATCCTGTGCTTACATTGTTTCTAAAACCACAGGACAGGAAAGGCCTGGCCTGGCATGTCCTGCGACTATACAAAACAATGTGGCGCAGGGCATGCCTGTCATTCAAAGCCTTATTCAGCGATTATTTAGCCTGAATATAATCTTTGAACTCTGCAAATGAATCCATAATAACATCTGGATTATAATCACGGATATCTTCACCGTGGTTATAACCGTAAGTCATGCAAAAGATATGGAACCCAGCAGCACGAGCCGCTTTAACATCAGAGCGTGAATCACCGACCATCAAAGCATTTTCAGGTGCAACGCCCATTAACTTAGCCGCGTGCAACAAAGGCATTGGGTGTGGCTTCTTCTCAGTACAAGTATCACCAGAGACGATGAATTCAAAATAATCATGCAGACCTTTGTCTTTTAATAAAGGAATCGTAAAGGCTTCTGCTTTATTGGTCACACAAGCGATACGGTATCCTTGCTTAAGCATCCATTCGAGACCTTCAACAACCCCATCATAGACACAAGAGCGTACTGCATTATTATGCGTATAAAGCTCCAAAAAGATAGGGTAAGCCTTATCCATCAACTCTTGATCAGGCATGCCTTCAACAGCACCGATTAAAGCTCGCTCTGTCAAACGTTGAACGCCATTACCCAACCAGTCACGCACAGCATCTTCGCCACGCACTGGCAGGCCAAGCTGCTTCATCATTTCATCGACGCAATAGGCTAAATCAGGAACACTGTCTATTAAAGTACCATCTAAATCAAATAGGACAAATCCAGGTTTTAACTTTTCCATTTTAATATTCTCTTTTTTGTATGTAGCCATTTTTATGGCTGTTTCAAGACGTTATTCGCACAAATTCTGCCACGTCCTAAATAACAAAACGCCAGCTCCCTGAAGATGCCGGCGTTTTAGTTCTTGCGTATACTGTTTGTTAAAGCTTAAGCTTTAGCTAATTCATCACGCATTTGCTGAATAATGGTGTCATAACGATTCGCATCAGAAGCATTCGATTTACCGAAAATACCAGAACCTGATACAAATGTATCACAACCAGCCGCCGCCACTTCACGAATATTTTCAACCTTAACACCACCATCGATTTCTAGACGAATATCACGACCAGAAGCGTCAATTAGCTTACGCGCCATTTTAAGTTTTTCTAATGCCTGAGGAATAAATGACTGACCACCAAAGCCTGGGTTTACAGACATAATCAAGATGAAATCGATCTTATCCATGACATGCTCAAGGTAACTTAAAGAAGTTCCTGGGTTAAACACTAAACCGGCTTTTAGACCTGCATTTTTGATCAATCCTAAAGAACCATCGATATGATCAGATGCTTCTGGGTGGAAAGTAATGATATCCGCACCCGCAGACGCGAAGTCGCCAATTAGACGATCAACTGGCTTTACCATTAGATGAGCATCAATTGGGGCATTAATACCTTCTCTTACCATGAAGTTTTTGAGTGACTCACAAACCAATGGCCCGATTGTTAGGTTTGGAACATAATGGTTATCCATTACGTCAAAGTGAACAACATCAGCACCCGCAGCCAATACGTCTTTTACATCTTTACCCAACTGCGCGAAATCGGCAGATAAGATTGAAGGAGCGATCCAATTTTGTTGCTTAGCCATGATTAAACACCTTATATCTATAAACAATTAAAAAATAATTCGTGCATTTTACCAGTATCCATTAAAATGGGCAAAAAAATGGCTATTTAACGACACTAGCTATGGCGAGAAAAAATTCCGCGATTATACTAGGAATAATCGATCTATCTAGCACATGCAAAAAGGCTACAAAATGGAAGTTAAAGAAAATTTTGATAAAAGCGAAATAATCCGTCCAGACGAATCCGTCAAGTTCAAAGGTTTTGCGGAAACTTCGTTAAAAAAAGGCATTCATCTACTTGAGTTTGTCGGTCTATTGATCATCACCATAGCCACTATGTTCGCAGGCTATGATGCTGTTGCTACAATGTTTGAAAACCGCGTAGTTCACTTAGGTGATTTGCTATTACTGTTTTTATACCTTGAAGTCTTAGCCATGGTCGCCATCTATATCGACTCGGGTAAATTACCGGTACGTTTACCGATGTATATTGCTATCGTCGCCCTGGCGCGTTACCTAATTCTTGAGATGAAGGATCTAACGGAATGGCAGATGATTGCCGTAGCCGTTACAATCACTCTTATTACGCTATCTACCTTGATTTTACGTTATGGGACGATGAAATACCCGTACCCTGATAACCAAAACAGACGTAAACCCAAACAAAACAACCAGAAATAATAGGATGACGTATGCAGCCGCTTTATGAATCTAGCTTAACTAGCCTACCTTTAATTACAAAAGGTAAGGTACGTGATATCTATGACATTGATGATCGTCATTTATTGATTGTGACGACAGATCGAATCTCGGCTTTTGATGCCATCTTACCAACGCCTATCCCAGGTAAGGGTCGCATATTGACTGAAATGCCACAATTCTGGATGAATAAAATGCGAGACATAGTGCCGAACCAATTGGCACCTGAGATGGCTTTAGCCGATTATTTAACCCCTGATGAGCTACAACAACTCGATGGGCGAGGCATGATTGTCCGCAAACTTAAGCCTTTACCCGTTGAGGCAATTGTTCGTGGCTATCTTGTGGGGTCTGGTTGGAAAGAGTATAAAAAACACCAAAGTGTCTGTGGCATACCTTTGAAAAAAGGCATGCTACTCGCTGAAAAACTACCTGAGCCTTTGTTTACACCCTCTACAAAAGCGGCACAGGGTGGCCATGATGAAAACATCAGCTTTGAACAACTGGTCGAAATTATGGGCCAAGAAAAGTCTGAAAAAGTTCGTGAACTGAGTTTAAAGCTCTATACAACAGCGGCTGAGTTTGCCTTAAAACGCGGTATCATTATTGCCGATACTAAGTTTGAGTTTGGTGAAGATGAAAATGGTGTTATTTACCTAATCGATGAAGCTCTAACACCAGACAGCTCGCGTTTTTGGCCCGCTTCAAGTTATAAAGTCGGTAAAAACCCACCTAGCTTTGATAAGCAATATATTCGAGATTATCTTGAAAGCCTTGATTGGGATAAAAACCCAGACACGGGCCCTGAACTTCCAGCGGATGTCGTGGCACAAACATTCGCCAAATATCAAGAAGCTCAAGCGCGTTTAACTGAAAACCTGTAATGCCTTCCGTTAATCACGCTTTAAACAAACCCACCAGGCCTGGTCGAGGTGCCCCTTGAGGGTAGGTTTTTTGTTACGGGCACTGACACCGACGTTGGTAAAACCTATGTCAGCGGCTGCATCGCTTTAACCCTTAGACAACAAGGCTTAACCATCGCGCCTAGAAAACCGATTGCGTCGGGATGTTTACCTCAAACAGATGGTTCATTATTATCTGAAGATGCTCTGTTCTTACAGCAAACAACCAATACAACAGACTCTTTGCAAACTATCTGCCCTTATCAATTTAAACCCGCCATATCTCCACACAGTGCTATTAAACAAGCAAACCTCACCATTGGCATAAGTGACTTAGTGAAAGCCTGTGATGTGCCTGAGAGTGCGTTTGCTTTGGTAGAAGGTGCCGGTGGATTCTACTCACCATTGGCTTTAGATGGTTTGAATAAGGATTTGGCGGTTGAATTGGGTTATCCGGTTATTTTAGTCGTTGCCAATCGACTCGGCTGCATCAACCAGGCATTATTAAGTATTGCGGCGATAAAACAGGCTGGATTAGACCTGCACAGCATTATCATTAACCAACTCCAGCCTAAGCCCGTCCAAAACCATGCTCTAGGCTTGACTGACTTTACGGATGCGACGATTTTTGAGATTGAGTATGCCAACAATGGTCAAGCGACTGTTATCGAGAACTGGATAACTTAAAAAAATACTATTTGACCAGGCCTGGTCAAATATAAAGCAATATCACAAATAACTAACTGAGATAACTTAACCATGGCAAACACCATCACCGCGACCATCCCCTTTGACTACCAAGGCCAACACTTTGAACCGAAAGTACAGTTTGATTTAGATGCTTGGGTTAAGAACAGCAATGGTGAGATTCCAGACTTTACATCCGCTGTGGCCGGCGCAAGTGGTTTTGGAGGCCGCTCCCACGAAGTCGAAGCGATGGAAGCCGCTGATGTTCAGTTTTCCGACCCTAACGGAATGGCGGATCGTTTTTATAATTTTGAAACTAAAGAATTCGACTTCACTGGATTTCGTAAAACGTGGTTAAAGAATGTTTACTTCAGTCAGTTAAACCAAATAAGCCAACGTCATCTCGGTGAGGCTTTAACAGAAGACTCCCCACAGTACTTATTAATGCTTGAAGTTTTACAGATGGGTAAGAAAGGTTAAAGAACCAGCCACAATGGTTAAGTTTTCTTAACCCCCTCTCTATCGATTTTAGAGAGGAAGTCTAATCAACACGTCTTACTTAAATCCTGGCGCAGTGTTAACCTTTCGGCGTCTTCACCATTATCTACGGTGACATTCATATTGTGTAAACGCCCATCTTTAATATCATAGATAAAGCCATGAATCGCTAACGGTTGTCCCTTTTCCCATGCCTTTCTGACAGCAGGTACATGACAAATATTACGAACCTGCTCAACCACATTGATTTCGCATAATTTATCCACCTGACCTTCTTTGGACAAATTAATTAAATCGGCTTTTGCGCGTTGGTAATATTTACGAATAGGCCGAATCCAATGATCAATTAAATCAGGATTATCGTCATTCAAGGAAGCCATCACCCCACCGCATCCATAATGGCCGTTAACGATAATATGCTTTACCTTAAGGACTTCAACGGCGTACTGAATAACGGACAGAACATTCATGTCACTTGAGTTAACTAAATTGGCGATATTGCGATGTACAAAAATAGTCCCTGGATCCATCTTCACCAACTCATTGGCTGGCACACGGCTATCTGAACAGCCTATCCACAAATACTCAGGTGTCTGCTGGTGCACTAAACTTTCAAAAAAACCGGGAGTCTCTTCATTGATTTGTGCAACCCACTCCTCGTTGTTTTTAAACAACTGTTGAATATCTTTATCACATTCACATTCACACTGATGACTCATTTTGTATCACACCTATTTATTTTGATTCTGTTTCTATCGTTTTAGATTGGGCTTTCGGCACCCATAATTTCATTATGATTAAGACACTAAAAATACCGCCTAAAAATGAAAATGCCAGCGCTGGCCATAAAACCAATAACACATCCCAGCCTTCTGCCAACGGTAAGGTTAAACCATCCACCACTTCTGCCAAGCGAAGGCTCTCGACAGAAGTCATTAAATGATACAGCAGTAATGCCATGAAACCGAGTATAAAAATACACATTATATTTATCTCCAGACATAATAAAATGCCCGAGTCAGTTAGACTTAGGGCATTAAAAGTAAAGTAGGACTCATTTAGAACGCTTAATGAGTGCTCGCCACGGAATAACCAATGGCATAAGCCGCCATTAATGCCTGATAGAGATCATCACTACCTGCTTGCTCGGGCAGATGCATTTCTGCAATATGTTGCATTAACGTATCAATAGTAATGCCATTACAATCGGCTATAAATTGCTCTAAGGACACACTATCACCCTGCATAAACCTAGACACATAACCTTCGGCCTTAATGACTTCGATAGGGTTACATTCCATTGCTTCAAACATATAAGAGTAGGTATCAACGCCATTCGCGAGGGCAATTTTTCGCGGTATAGATTCAGAAAACTCAAGTAATGAGCCTAAGTGTAAAGGCAACTCTTCGACCGCTTCAAAAATAAATTCCTCGCCTTTGTAACCAAAGTTCATTTTAACGGTAATTAAGTTTTTTATCGTATTTGTCATATTAAGACGCCATTATTATTTCGTTATATTCATGAACACTTGCGGCAACTGCTCAGGCAATTTCTCGACATGGTCAATAATAGTGTAGCTATTGCCAAAGATATCCGCCACATACTCATCCGCTTTTGGATCCAGTGTAATACAGTAGGCGTGAATTCCCTTTTCCTTCAGTTCACGAACCGCCATCTTGGTATCTTGAATCAACACCTGCGGATCTTTGGTATCGATATCGGCTGGCTCTCCATCTGTCAGAATCAGCATAATTTTCTTCTCAGCTTGCTGGGCTTCAAGATAATGTGCTGCATGACGCATAGCAGGCCCCATTCTCGTTGAGAAAGAGGCTTCCATCGCTGCAATACGCGCCTTAACTTCATCGTTATAATGCTCTGAGTAGCCTTTAATATGCTCATATCGCACTTCATGACGAGTATCAGAACAGAAGCCAGCAATCGCAAATTTATCACCCAGCTGCTCAACTGTCCACGCTGTAATCGCTAACGCCTCTTCAGATAATTCAAGCAGAGTTTGCCCTGTATCAGGATTACGCTCATTGAGTGACTGAGACGTATCTACCAACAACATAACCGCAATATCGCGATTGTCTGTCGTATAGCTGTAGTTGATACGAGGATCAGGTACCTGGCCACTTTTATAATCAACGATTGAACGCAATGCGACATCCAAATCAAGTTCGTCACCCTCTTCTTGGAAGCGGATGCGTTTCTTGTTTTGTGGCTTCATCATTTCAATCATTTTTTTCAACCGTTTAGCCAACACATCATGCTTAGCCATTAAACGGTCAACCTCTCCAGCATCTCCTGATGGGTGTAGGCGCTCGTAAACCGTAGCCCACTCTGGACGGTATGAAGCTGACTGGTAATCCCACTCATCATAGCGACGTGGCGGTAAACCACCATCTGTTTCGACTAACTTATCTTCGGCTTCATATTCATTATGCTTATAATCTTCCGCTTCATCATTCTCTTCGTGATGCATCCACATAACGCGATTATCGTCACGGTAAGAGAACTCAGTATTATCAAAAAATACAGTAGGTAAGCTATCTGTCTTTTTACGTGATTTAACAAAAAATCACTGCCCAACTTAGCCATATCTTCAGTGGTACTCAACTCACCCTTCTCTTCCATAAGATCATGGAAGCGCTTTTTAAAGGTGGCAATTAACTCATTATCGGCATCAAAACTATCATCCATAATCGCTTTTGATAACCGTGTAGCACGATAACGTAAGCAGGCCTGTTTTTCAGGATCACAAGCGCCTTTTTCAGGGACAGGATGTAGATCCAAAAATAGTTTCTTTAAGCCTGGAAATTTCTTGATCGCTAAATACTCAACACGACAATCCTCAAAGGTAGAAACGAATAACTGCATATGCGGTGCATAGTTATCCGCCATCAATTCCCCAGACCAGCGTAAATGAGCCATCATATGGGCAATAGTCGCTTGATAGATTTTAATCCCAGGCACGTCATTTTCATCTTGAAAGACATCAGGAATCGCCAATGAGGATTCATCTACATAAGGCACAGGTTTACGCAGTTGTTTAAAACCGGTCGTGAATGACTGGAAAGGCAATTCACAACTCCAAAAAGCCTCTTTCATCATAGATAACTGGCGTTCTACACTTTTGAAACTGGTCCCTGCCCTTTCGCGTTGAATGATGGCTCGTGCATCAGGCGACTCGAGAGAAAAATATTCAATTTGAGGATCTGGTAAGTTTTGATAATTGCGTACACCAAAATCTATGAAGCTACGAAGGCCTTCAAGATCTAGCAAACTAATCAATTGTGGCATTGACTTGCACAATGGAATAAGCCCCGGGCTTTCATAAGCCGCATAGTGACCCAGGACCACTTCCTCGGATCTTTTTCTGTAATCATCCATAATGTCTAAGTAGGTCTGGAAATCTTCTGCATTGGCCAGAATACGACTGACCGCAGGCAAAGCTTCTAAAAAAGGCAGTACAGCTTTCTTACTCGAGCTTCTGACAACCGTATAGATATAATCAGATATTTTCTGACAGGCGTCCTCACCCACATATTTCGCAATATCGGGCATTTCAACTAAATACGCCAATCCTGGCTCAACGCCAATACCGATCTTAAATAAGAAGTTCGCGCCATCAATATAGGCATTAATGCCTTCTGGGCTCAAAACTTTAACGGCGTCTTCTAGGCAGTGTGGAAATGCTTCTTTTGCTTCAGGAAAGCCCGCCGTAAAGCGTGCTTGGTATTGGGAAAGTAGTTCTTCGTTCATATCAACTCAACTCTATGACAATAAACTAAAATATTAAGACTCAAAGTTTATTATTCGTCTGGTATGCGTTCCTAAGTAGAGATAACCTAGAAACGAAAATACGATTTGTTTCTATAAGAAACAATCAAGATGTAAATTGCCTTGATTTGATTTCATGGCAAGCCGTGAAAAGGGAGTGTACAAGTGTACATGACCGTTCACAACGCAGGCATGGAACCAAAGCAAGGTGTTGTACTCTTTGATTAACCGAAGATTAGTTCGATTGCTGTGTCTAGTGTTTCACGAATGTCTGCATCATCTGTAATAGGACGAACCATTGCCATTTTACAAGCCTCAACAGGATCAATGCCCTGGTTTATTAGGGTGGCAGCATAAACCATCAAACGAGTAGAGATACCTTCATCTAAGCCATGACCTTTTAGGTTACGCGCTGTTTCACCAATCTTAACCAGTTTATTAGCTGTTTCACGATCAACACTACCTTCTTTTTCAAGAATCCCTGCTTCGACTGATGCTTCTGCATAATCAAAATCAAGTGCGCAAAAACGCTGCTTAGTGGATTGCTTTAGATCTTTCAGCATTGTCTGATAACCAGGGTTATATGAGATAACCAACTGAAAGTCAGGGTGTGCTTTAATTAATTCACCCTTCTTATCCAAAGAGAGTTCACGACGGTGATCGGTTAACGCATGGATAACAACCATCGTATCTTGACGCGCTTCAACGATTTCATCTAAGTAACAGATTGCGCCGTAACGAGCTGCTAAGGTCAATGGACCATCTACCCAGCGAGTACCGTTGGCATCCAACAAGAAGCGACCGACTAAATCAGAAGCGGTAATGTCTTCATTACAAGAGACTGTAATAATTGGCTTACCTAATTTCCACGCCATATGCTCTATAAAACGTGATTTACCACAACCTGTAGGGCCTTTAACCATGACCGGTAAACGAGCACCGTAAGCGGCTTCGTATAACTCAATTTCATTAGACTGTGCATCATAAAATGGTTCGTTATCAATTTTGTATTGTGAAATATCCATGTCAGGTTCCTTGTTGCTTTTGAGTAAAGCTAATTGAAGTCATTTAACAAAACAGTGGCTTTGTTAAATAACCTAGTGTTTTAGTAGGTTTATATTATCTAGGGTTAAAAAACCCCTGCTCGTAAGCAGAGGTTCCTTTTGTTTGCTCTAAATAATCATTCGATAACGAATTTCTTATTTATGAACACCCAATTTTTCTCTCCAGTTCGGATAGATCTTATCAGCATCACCAGGGAACGATTCGAATGCGCGAGCGAATTCGTTATGGTCCTTAGCGTACTCGATAGGGTCAGCACCAGACTTCCAGCAATCATATGCTTGAGCAAGTGACTTAGCACCGGCTGCAGGAGAATCGATATGCCCGTAAGCACCACCACCAGAAGTGTTGATCAAGTTACCGTGACCTAGGTTTTCGAAGAAACCAGGAAGACGTAACGCGTTCATACCACCAGAGATGATAGGAGTAGTAGGCTTCATACCTTCCCACTTCTGATAGAAAACCGGACCTTGACATTCGTCACGTTCGATCATGTAAGCGATATGCTTATCATCGTTTCCACCTTCCATTTTACCGAAGCCCATTGTACCCACGTGGATACCTGACGCACCCATAAGACGAGACATTTTAGCAAGTACAAATGCTGTGTAACCACGGTTCGCCAAAGGCGAAGTGATTGCACCATGACCGGCACGGTGATAATGCAAGTACTGTGAAGGGTAGTTACGACGAGCTGTAGTAACCATACCAGGACCACCAACATAACCATCAACTAGGAAAGCAACCTGAGGTGCTAATTCACCAAAAGTTTCTAGGATGTAGTCAGCGCGGTAAGTCATTTCATGATAATCATCGGCCGTGATGTTTGCTGAGAAAAGCTTAGTTTCACCCGTTTCATCTTGTGCACGCTTCATAGCATCAACAGTCAAAGGTACAACTGTTTTCATTGGAGCATAAGTTTGGTTACCTTGTGGCTCATCATTCTTGATGAAATCACCACCTAGCCAGAACTGGTATGCAGCTTTTGCAAACGGCTCAGGACGTAGACCAAGTTTAGGCTTGATGATAGTACCAGCGATATAACCACCGTCAACTCTTGGGCGACCTAGAAGCTTCCATAGGTAAGAGATATCTTGTGCAGGACCGTCATATAGGTGTAACTTAGTTTCTGGAATCCAGAAATCAAACATTTGAAGCTGGTGTACATCACCCATTGCTTGGTTGTTACCAACTGAAAGCGTTAGGAAAGAGACCACCATAGTCTTACCATCGATGTTGTTGCGATCGAAAAGACCAAAAGGATAAGCCACTTTCATAGTGTTATTCGCTTCATCGATTTCATAGACCATTGCATCTAGGCCTTCAGTGAATTCATCTGTAGTACAAACTTTAACGTTAGTACCAGTAGAAGATTCCGCACAAACGTGTGCCGCTACTTCTAGGTAACCATACCCAGCAGCAGGAGTCATTGAATAAGCTACTAGAATGTGATTTTGACCTTTGATCAAATCTTCTTCTTGTAACGATAAGTCAGCATAACGATTCGACTGATCCATTTTGTATACCTCTAATTTAAGGGACGCCTTATTTCTAATATTGAATGGCATCCTTACTTTTTGACTGCACCTTTAAAGCACAGCCCCCAAAATTTGAATGGTTATTATATTCCTAAATAAATAGTTATACAAATCAAGTTTTTTTATAAAGACTATAGGTGATACTCTATGAAAAATGTAATACCTATTAATTATAATAAATGTAAAACAACCAATTTTAAAACTCATAGATTCAACTAGTAAGTGCAACACCTATAGGAATTGAAAAAAGGCCAGTTGATAAGCTACCTTTTAAGTTCCTACACAAAAGAGGTGTTGCCCAATGAGCACATATCATCAACTGACCTTAGAAGAAAGATATCACATTTACGGASTCARWCGTGYCGAGTCGTCGTGT
>VCMI01000199.1 GCA_006222135.1 Thiomicrorhabdus sp.
GGTCCAAATGCGCCCTTTCTTCTCAAACTAGGTCACAGGCAACACTCAACACTCGTCGTTGAATGAGATCAATAATCGCGGTCACCGTTAAAATGGTGATCACCCATAAAATCCAGGCCTGACTGCCAAAAAGTGTGACTAAATAGTTCCAGTATTCAGAGAACAAGGCCATTAAATTAACTCCTGCTGATCATTCGTTTGATTCAATTGATTGACAACCGTCACAGCGGCTTGCCATAAGGGATCATATTGTAATTTTTGGTGGTCGAATTTACCGTGTGCATGCAAACGGATTAGGCGAGCATGCGACAAGGCCGTGGCATGCCAATTAATTTTACTAAGCACCTCATCCGCAGCCATCGAGTCGTTACACACCAAGACTAGGTCACAACCCGCTTGCAGCGCCTTTAATACTCTCTGAGGTGCACTACCAAACTCAATGGCGGCTTTCATGCTCATATCGTCACTGATAATAGCGCCTTCAAAATGACACTGCTTGCGTAATACCACTTGTAACCAAGCCTCAGAAAATCCTGCGGGTAATGAGTCCATATGCGGATAAATAACATGTGCTGGCATAACCGCATCCAAACCATTTTCAATCAAACGTAGAAAAGGCTGCATATCGTGTTGCTGAATGTCGGCGAATGATCTCTCGTCCACCGCGACTTCAATATGGGTGTCAGCTTCTATAAAACCGTGACCTGGGAAATGCTTGGCGACCGATGCCATACCCGCCTTGTGCATACCCAGCATAAGATGGAGTGATAAATTACCCACTGCAATAGCATTGCTATGAAATGCACGATCGCCAATAACGGTACTGCCACCGTAATCTAAGTCAACAACGGGTGCAAAGCTAAAATCAATGCCGACCGATAAAAGCTCGGCCGCCAGTAACCAACCAACTTTCTCGGCGACAGCATAACTGTGTTTTTCATCTTTTTCATAAAGCTCGCCTAACACTCGCATCGGCGGAATATGCGTAAAGCCTTGTCTAAAACGTTGTACCCGTCCGCCTTCATGATCTACACCAATCAGCAGTTTTGGGTGACGTAAGTTATGAATCGATTTGGTCAATTTTTGAATCTGTTCTATGGATTTAAAGTTACGGCTAAAAAGAATGACACCAGCGACCAGAGGATCCATTAAACGTTCGATATCCACTGGTTGAAGATGAGTTCCTTCAATATCCACCATTACGGACCCTAAAGACATCGACTGCCCCTCTATTTTTTGCATTTCAATTCCTTAACGTTCAAGACAACAACCAAAGCACTCTGGCGTCACTGTTTAATGACCGTATCATAACAAAAACCAACGATTTACCAAGTCTATGAACGATTTAATCTCACTCAATAAATTTAGCCTTAATGGTAAATTTAATATAGTTGTCATATTAAAACGCTATGCTATTTGTATTGAAAACAACCGACTCCATGAAAGAGTACGGCTGGTAATAAAATAATAGGGATTTTAATATGGCTAAATTAATTGGCATTGCCACCCACCTCTCCTCTAAAGGAGCTATTACGACACACCAGCAGATTGAAGTCAGTTCCGAGTCAGGTCTAGCAAATGACTTTCAAGGGCAAAAACATCAGAAAACCCAAGTGACTCTACTCTCTAAAAAAAGTTGGGATCAAGCTTGTGCTGAAGTCGACGTGACATTAGATTGGATTGAACGACGTGCGAACTTATTGATTGACGACTTTGAATTCAATGAAGCGATGATTGGTCAACAAGTGCAGATTGGTGGCGTATTGTTAGAGATCACTCGTGAAACCGATCCTTGTGGGCGTATGGATGATTTACAGTTAGGATTAAAAGTCGCATTGACTCCAGAGTGGCGTGGTGGAGCGCGTTGTACAGTATTGAGATCAGGCATGATTAAGATTGGGGATAGCGTTCATCTACTCAAACGAGTATAGCGAACACYAWTGATGGGTTTAAAAYATARTAAAGCATTTTCAAACTCACCAGGCCTGGTATATCCTGCGRCTTTACARAAYYATGTGAGCGTAGGRCATGTCCTGCGGCWTTACAAWATCATGTRAGCGCAGGGMCAAAYCKAAAACYTCACWTWAMAMCMWGYYTAWYCACGSWCTAMAAACAGAWSTAAYRYCCGTCTATCTWAMTCTTATCCTTCTTCGTGACTTTGTGTCTTSGTGGTTCATCTCTTTATTATCTAAACCTACGTAATACCAAAGCTTAGCGATTCGATTGACGCGACCGCACATCTAAATAATCACGCCATTGATCGCCAATCAAATTGACCGCCAAGACGACCATCATCAAAGCGATACCAGGCGCCAACACCAAGTGTGGAGCCACTAATAGATAACGCGTGCCCTCTTTAATCATACTACCCCCATGAAGCATCGGGTGGTTGAACACCTAACCCTAGAAAAGAAAGTCCTGCTTCTGAAATCACTGCACCCGCCACACCAAAAGTGGCTTCAACCCCTAAAGGTGCCAAAATAAGGGGTAGGACATGGCGCCACAATATCCACGGCATCGGCACCGCAAGCGAACGTGCCGCTAAAATATGTTCACGATGGCGTAAACTTAAGGTTTGCGCTCTTGCTAAACGCGCATACCCAACCCAACCGACCACGACTAAGGCAAACACTACGTTTTCGATACCAGGCCCCAGAATGGCTGCTAAAGCGATTGCCAATAGCAATCCTGGAAAGGCTAAAAAGACATCAATGACTTTAGTGATAATACGATCTGTCCAACCGCCCATATAACCACTATAGATTCCAATGGTAGTCCCTATAATCGCCGAAAAGAACACGACACCCATTGCAACAAACAACGAGGTTTGTGCGCCTAAAATAAGACGTTCGAGCACAGGACGACCCAGCTCGTCTGAACCTAACCAGGCCTGGTCACTCGGCCCTGTCAAAAATTGCGTCAAAATTACTTCATTGGCACTGTCGCCAATGACAAACCCTAAAATAGCCATCAATAGCCAGACGACGACAATGCTATAACTTAAATAACGTAACATTAATCAAACATCCCATTCATCAACTTAATTACCATCCTAATTCGTCACTCTTATTCTCGGATCTAACCAAGCATAAACTAACTCTGTTAATCCATTAATCGTAATATACGCGACACTGATCACTAAGATACAGCCTTGCACCACCGGATAATCGCGGCGCTGAATGGATTCCACCAATAGTTGACCCAGGCCTGGCCAATCGAATACCACTTCGGTAATGACTGCGCCGCCTAATAAAGTGCCAAGTTGTAATCCTAAGATGGTGACGACTGGCAATAAGGCATTCATCAATGCATGTTTACCGTAAATCAATCGCCCTGGTAACCCTTTCGCTTGTGCCGTACGAATATAGTCTTCATGCAACACTTCTAACAACGAGGCTCTCAACATGCGCGCTAAGATAGCGGCTAATGCAGTGCCCAAGGTAATGGCTGGCAATATCCATGACAACGGCTGGTCAGCACCACTCACGGGTAACCAAGCCAGCCATAAAGAGAAGAAAAGAATCAACATAGGCCCTAACCAAAAGTTAGGAACGGAGACGCCTACGAGTGAAACACTCATAGAAAGATGATCTGGCCATTTACCGGCCCTTAAAGCGGCCCAAAGTCCTAACGGGAAAAGAGATTAAGACCGCGACTAACAACGCCATAACAGCTAACTGTAACGTCATTGGAAAGCGTTCAGCAATCAGTTCAGAAACGGGTTGCTGAAAAAACAACGACTGTCCTAAATCAAATTGCATCACACCAGAGATAAATTTCCAGTATTGCACCCCAATAGGCAGATTCAAGCCTAACTGTTCACGCAAGACCGTTTCGTCAGCCGGACTGGCCCAGTCGCCTAACATGACGGCAACGGGATCTCCTGGCACTAAATGGATTAAAAAGAAGACCAATGTGCCGACAATCCAAGAGACGAACAGCACTGAGCCCAATAAACGGAAGAAATAACTAATCACAAAATGGCCTCATACTGCAACGTACTCACTTTTTTACTATTTACGATCATCATGGCGTAATCATGACCTCTGTCCCTGGCTCTATCAAATCAAACAACTCAATTAGATCGTCATTACGCATGCGGATACAGCCATGGGATAACGGTTTGCCCATCGGCTCACTGTCCGGCGTGCCATGAATATAGATATAACGCTGCATACTGTCTACATTACCCAGTCGATTGAGACCTATCTCTTTACCAGAGAGCCATAGAATACGGCTGAGAATCCAATCCCTTTGCGGATGGCGGACAGCTAAGCTTTCATTATAAATCTCACCAGTAGCTCTTCGCCCAATAAAAACCGTATTAGTCGTCGTGT
>VCMI01000046.1 GCA_006222135.1 Thiomicrorhabdus sp.
ACACGACGACTGCTCCAGTATTACGTAGTGGCACCACGCGACAACGTGCAATAAAGGCCGCCGCACCAACGTCACGGGTATAGCTCACGCCATGATAAGACGGATCCGGTTGATTCAATAATGGAAAACGTTCGGCATTCGCGATCCAGTCAAACTTACCGGAATCAATCACGACTCCGCCAAGGGTTGTACCATGACCACCAATATACTTGGTTAAAGAGTGAATAACGATATCCGCCCCCAAATCAAATGGACGACATAAATATGGCGTTGCGACCGTATTATCAACCATTAAAGGTAACCCATGTTTGTGGGCTATTTCAGCGAGTTTAATAATATCCACAATATTACCCGCTGGGTTACCAATGGATTCACAGAAGATCGCTTTGGTTTTATCATCAATTGCGGCTTCAAATGCGGAATAATCATCCGCTTTAATCATACGCACTTCAAGACCTTGTCGTGGAAAGGTATGCGCAAATAAATTATAGGTCCCGCCATACACCTGACTGGTACTGAGGATGTTATCGCCACTTTCGGCAATGGTCTGAATGGCATAGGTAATCGCCGCCATACCAGAGGCCACACAAAGCGCACCGATTCCACCTTCCATCTCAGCCATACGTTGTTCCAACACATCATTCGTTGGGTTCATCATACGGCTATAGATATTCCCTTTTACCTTTAAATCAAAAAGATCAGCGCCATGTTGAGTATTATCAAATGTATAAGAGGTCGTTTGATATATCGGTACAGCGGCAGACTTGGTAGTAGGGTCAGACTCATAGCCATGGTGTAAAGCAATTGACTCAAGATTCATGTTTAATCCTTTATGTTATCGGGTTTGTTCTTTGTTCGAGTTTATCAAAATAAGTTGAATGGTGCTTTAGCGTGCGCTAAAAATTATTAATACAATAACCCACCATGCTAGTAAGATTTAAAAAATCTGTCAAATATAATGAGATTAATCGCGGTCATGCACGCCACGCCATGCAAAAATAAAGGCCATAAAGACCAACGCCGCACTAATCCCATATGCCAATTCGGCATGCCCCCACGACCAGGCATAACCCGCCATTAACATACCCATCGCGCCGCCTAAGCCATGACTACTGGCGGCAAAAACGGCTTGCCCCTTGCCATGGTGGCGACCTTGAAAGTACTGGTCAATCAGATAAATACCGGCGGCATGAAACAATCCAAAACTGGCCGCATGTAATAACTGAGCCAGTAGCATCCAAACTAAATGCTCTGCCAAATAGGCATTCATTAACCAACGAACGAACGTTAATACAATGCTCAATAAAATTAGAAAACGAACACTGTAAGCTTTAAAAAGTGCGGCCATAAAAAGAAAACCGCTATTTCTGCTATCACTCCCAATGCCCAGAGCCAAGCAATCACCGTTTTATCGTAACCAAGCTCACTCAACTGGATGGTAAAAAAAGCATAGTAAACACCGTGCGAAAGTTGCACTAAAAAGCTCACTATCAATAAGCTAATGACTTCTGGGCGCTTGAGAATCTCTAAAAAGCCAACGGAACTCTCACTCTCGTGATGGCGCTTACCATCCTTGACTAAATAAGAACTTAACCACACTAAAGCCAGTAAAATCAGTAAATCCCAAGGCAGTACCGCGACACTGAAGACGTCAATCTGCCAACCAATCAGCACCACTGCGGCAATAAAACCCACCGAACCCCAAAGACGAATATCACCATAACGATGTTTTTCATCGCCCAAGCAACCAAAGGTATAAGATTCAAATTGCGGTAAAGAGGCATGCCAGAAAAAGCTGAAGAGCAGAATCGTCAGCATTAAACCCCAGTAGCTTTCAAAGATCACCAAACCAATACTCGCCAGTAACGTTAAACCCGTGGCGACCCTTACCCAATGGATGGTTTTACCGTTTCGATCGGCTAACCAACCCCAGACATTCGGCGCAAAAATCTTGGTTAACAACAGCGCGGCCAATAACTGACCAATTTCAATCGGGCTAAAATTCAGCGAATGCAGATAAAGCCCTAAATAAGGCAATAATGCTCCGAGCACACTAAAGTATAAAAAGTAGTGTAACGACAAGCGCTTATGGGCAGATTGAAAAGAATAGTCTGTCATAGGTAAATTTAGTGGCTCTGAGGGATTGAAATGCTTAAAGAGCGATCTTTAGCACCGTCTAAAAACAAAAACGGAGTATTTATGTTGATTCATAAATACTCCGTTGTATTTGTATCGTTTACTTTGAAGTTAACAGCACGAGCATTTTACTCATGCAAACTACGGCTAATCAGAAGCGTGGGCTAAATCCATAATCGGTGGAACGACATCGCCATTCTGCGCTCGGTTACGCATAAAGTGATCTAGCAAAACAATCGCCATCTGCGCTTCGGCAATCGGTGTTGCACGAATCCCTACGCAAGGATCGTGACGACCTTTGGTGACCATCTCAACCGCTTCACCTGCCGCGTTGATACTGCGGCCAGGCGTCATAATGCTCGACGTTGGCTTTAACGCAATATGTGCAATGATCTCTTGACCGGTTGAAATACCGCCTAAGATACCGCCCGCGTGATTGGATTCAAAACCTTGTGGTGTCATCTCATCACGGTGCTCCGTTCCGCGTTGCCCTGCGACTGCAAAACCATCGCCCATTTCAACTCCCTTAACGGCATTGATGCTCATTAAGGCGTGCGCTAGATCAGCATCCAAACGATCGAAGACGGGTTCGCCTAAACCGACAGGAACATTTTTAGCGATAATAGTAATTTTTGCACCGACCGAATTTTTCTGCTTTAACAACTCATCCATATAGGCTCGAATTTCTTCGGTTTTTCTAAGTCTGGGCAGAAGTATTCATTGCTGTTATCAAATGGCCAAGTGACGTTTTCAACCATAATAGGCCCAAGCTGAGAAAGATAGCCTTTCACTTCAACGCCTAAACGCTCTCTAAGATATTTCTTAGCAATCGCTCCCGCCGCAACACGCATTGCCGTTTCACGTGCCGAAGAACGGCCGCCACCACGGTAATCACGTAAGCCATACTTTTGGGTGTAAGTGTAATCGGCATGTGCCGGACGAAACGTTTCCGCTACCTTAGAGTAATCTTTAGAACGCTGATCTTTATTGTAGATCATCAAACCAATTGGCGTGCCAGTGGTTTTACCTTGAAACACCCCAGACAGAATCTGCACTTCATCATCTTCGCGACGCGCCGTTGCGTGTTTAGAAGTACCGGGCTTACGGCGATCAAGCTCAGCTTGAATATCCTCTTCACATAAGTCCATACCTGGAGGACAACCATCTACAATACAGCCTAATGCAATACCGTGGCTCTCGCCAAAGGTAGTGACTTTGAAATTTTGTCCTAGCGTATTACCCGACATAAGCCTACTTCTTTCTAATCTTGGTTATAATCATTGTATTCTACCTAAAAAACGCCTAGCGTGCATTGTTGAGATCGCTTAAAAGCAATCAAAAACGCGCCCAAAACCGACTCCATTCCAACTTCAGGACATCCCTATGAAGCCACAACCGAACTGGCCATCACTCCAGCCTTTTATTCACCCCCATACCGTGCAAGTTGAAGAGTTGGATTTTCTACAGCACGTCAATAATAAAACCTATTTGAGTTGGATGGAACAAGTGGCCTGGTTGCATAGTAAATCGGTGGGTATTAATCACGAAGCACAAAAACAACTCAATCGAATTATGGTGATTAAAGAACATAGAATGTCTTACCATGCCGGAAGTTATTTGGGTGATGAACTGTTGATTGGCACTTGGCTAGGGGAACAAAAAGGCTGCTGCTTGAGAGAGCGTCATTATCAGATTATTCGAGAGAGTGATGGCATAACGGTATTCACCGCGACCACTGAGTTTGTTTGTGTCGATTTGAAAACATTGCGTCCCAAACCCATTCCTAAAGAATTCATTGACGCTTATGGGGATCAAGATTGAGTTACCTATGGCCAGACTTTAATCGATTAAGCAGCCATCCTTCCTTACAGCAGTACCCAAAGACACCTCTCAGTGTATAATCTGAGTTAGTTAATAACCCTCTCACTTAACTTAAGCATCCTTGGAGTAATGCGTCATGTTAAAAAAACTCATTCCCTTAACGCTGGTCGCATTATTTGCAGCTACTGCCAATGCCACTAACTTTAGCTATACATCCTTTGGAGTTGATCTTGGTAAAATCAATGCAAACGGGCTGTCAGAAGACTTAAACGCCTACGGCATTAATGCTTCGCTGCAACTTAACAGCAATGTCTACTTACTTAGCTCATATCTATCCGCCGAAAAGAATGTAAACGGCCTTGATGTGACCAGAGAGAGCACGCAACTTGGCATTGGAGGGGCTATTCCGCTAATGCAGTTCGTTGATGGCTTTGCCACCGTTAGCTACGCGAGAGCTGAAGCCCAAGATTGTCTCGGGGCTTCATGCATAAAAGCAAATGATCATGGCTATACCCTATCGGCTGGCGTAAAAGCTTGGCTAACGGATTCGATTGACTTACTCACAGCCCTAGGCTATTCAGAGCTGACACAGAGTGATTCAGACAACACCTCAACCAAATTTGGCATCGGTATTTGGCCCTCTAAAAAGCATCGATTTGGCTTAGGCATAATTAATGGCGAAAGGTCAGATTCCGCCAGCATCAGCTACTCTTACTATCCTAGCCCAAAGTAGCAAAGCGACAGCTAGACTCACTGCCTAAAGGTAAGGTTCTAATTTCAGAGCACGTCTCACTAGGGTGTTGTAAATCCTAAGCACTTGCTGGCTCGGCTATTGAGTCTCTCAATAGCCGAAACACTCATACCCTGCTCACCCTCTTTGATTTCAGAAGCTACCAGGCCTGGTAGACTTTAAATCGGCTTAAAGCAGTAAATCCCCAAAGCCCCAGATTAAGGTGCCTAAAATAATCGTCAGGTGAGATAGCAAAACTTTTTTATGATGCCATTTAGAGGGGGATAAATCGGGAATATCACCTGAATCATCAACCTTCTCTAAATTGGCATATAAACGATCTAATTCATTATGGAGCAATATGTATTCGCCCACCAATGAGAGCAACACCATTAAACTGCCAGAACGTGCAAACCACATCGGTTCTAAAGCCAGTCCTAACACCAAACCCACCAGGCCTGCTATCCAAGCAAACACCAGTAATAATCCGCTTTTTTTCTGCACTCTTATCTCCACACAAATAATTTTATAGCCGCTAGACTACCGAATCTAAACAGACTTGTCTAATGATGTTCTTGGGTGCTATTGAATTGTCGGGATAGACCAGGCCTGGTCAAACTTTTTCTCACTTGAACTCTTCGCGATTTTTTGTTCATTTAAAAATTTGATTTCCTGTTATCAACTAGGGATTAAATCAGAAAGATTCATGGCAGATTACCGTAAGTAACTGCTTGATTCTTGAGGCAAATCATTATTTAGCTTCATTTCAGTAAATCAGCTCCAAATCAGCTCCAAATCAGGTCTAAAATAGGTCTAAAATAGGTCTAAAATGAGTGCGTATTAATGATAGCGACACGTCAAATAAAGACGTTTTATCTCGACAGCCCTTAGTGATTTAAATCCAATACAAGTGAGATCGACCATGAGCATGAAGAATGAGTTTGAAAATCTATCAAAAAAATTAGCCACAGAGCGCGAGCTGATCAAGTCCAAATTACATCAAGCTTCTATTGAAGTTAATAAAGAGTTTGTCGTGGCTGAAAAACAATGGCAAAGCCTGAAACACAAAATGGCTGAAATCGCTGATGAGAGCCAAGAGAATTCTGAGGAGCTGATTGCCAAAGCGAAGCTAGAGGGCGAACATTTGAAACAGCGTTATCATGAGATTTCCCAACGTCTTTTAGCTAAGGCCTCTTCTACTCAAACAGAACTTGAAACGTCACTTGCAACACTCAGAGTGGAACGCGATGAAATAAAGTTACAAATACATCTGGCATCAATGGACGTGCAGAAAGCGTTCGAACCGACAGAAAAGCAATTGCAAACGTTAAAAGTAGAAGTTGCAAATATCGCTGATGCGACCATAGAGGGTTCTGAAGCATTGGTGGCAGATGCCAAAATAGTGGCCGATGAACTTAGCAAGGCATATCAGCACATCAAGCAACGTATCGCCAAGTAAAGGTCTCTCTCCACCGATAAAGTAGGTGAACAGCTCAATACGTTGGCTGCTCACTAGGGTAAAGTCTTGTTTTCACCTGATCCATCATGGAACTTGATGGATCAGGCTTGTGAACCACCCTAATAAACAGTTGAAGTCTTGATTGGCGATCTTCTTAAATCCTATCCAATGGTTAGCCGTCAACAGCGTGTACTCTGAAACTTATTTTTGATCGGTGGTTTCAGCAGTTTCGACCGTTTCAGCTACTTCTGTTGCTTCTGGCCACTCTCCCATGGGATAAGGGTGCACTTCACTGTTGTAAGTTAAGAACAGCATAATTTCATATTGGTATAGGCTTAAACTTTTTCCAAATCTAACCAATTTCTCATTGGTTTCTGCGGTAAACAGCACCGTTAAAAATTGAACGAGTATCACTACAAACCCTACAAACTTCGCGACGCCCAATAGGACTATAAAGATCAGCATATACAAGCCACGCATCCACACGCTTTTATCTTTGTAGGATTTTACGGTTTCATCCTTCATATTATGTTCCTTTGATTACATGATTTAATCATTAATTGTTTGAATACTTTGACGCTATTAATCTTAACGATAAATACGTAAAAGAAAAGATCTAATTTTAAACTGACCCTACGCTCACATAGTTTTGTAAAGCCGCAGGACATGCCCTGCGTTCACATGGTTTTGTAAAACTGAATGACAGGCCAGGCCTGGTCAACTTTTAACTCCTTTGAAATACGATGCAACAACATTTCGAATTACATAGATAAGAACTTTTTTCCATATAAAATCTGCTCGGGCAGATATAAAAACTTTCACCAAAATCTCTTCGCAAATATCCCTATAATCAAGAGTGAAAACCATTAGGCATAAGTAGTCATGGTTCCCATTGTAGGCAAAATTCAGGAGAAGGATATATGAGAAAAATAACCATAGTGATGGTCGGCCTAGGCCGTATTGGTGGCAAATTTTATCAGCAATTCACCAGTATGAATTCAGGACAGGTCGAGATTATCGGCATCAGTGAACCGAATATGGATAATCCTTTAGTTGAAGATGCGCTCGGGCGCGGTATTCCAAACTTTCCTGACTTTGAGGAAGCGCTCAATAAATTCGGCTCGAACATTGATATCATTATGGATACTTCAAATCGTCCTGAGATAAAGCAAGCGCTGCGCAAGCAACTGCAAGCAACTGATAACCACCATACCGTGGTTGTGCCGATGGTCGTCGATTACTTAATGTGGTATTTGCTTCCAGGTGCGGAAGACATTCCACAAGCACACCATGAAAACATCGGTTACTAAACGGATATTAGGCCGTGTTTATTGCAAAGAGGTCTCACTAAAAAACAGTGTCTATCGCCTCTAAAGCAAATTCTGTCGTTATCGGCTTTCTAGATAACGACGGCTTTAAATAACTTTTAAAATTTATAGGTACCACGACCACCCTGCTTAGCTTTGTACATTGCGACATCGCCCGCTGTAAGCAAAGCATCCATAGTCGAACCATCCTCAGGGTAAATCGCAACCCCAAGACTACAACTGATTTTAATCTCTTCATCATTAATGACAAAAACTCTATCGAGCTCTTTAAGAATCATTTCTGCCATCACCGCTATATCATTTTTATGAGATGTATTTTCTAATAGAAATACAAATTCATCTCCGCCAATCCTGGCAAACGTATCTGACTGACGAATTAATTTGGAAAGACGTAAAGCGACCTCTTTCAGCAGTTGGTCGCCAAAGGCGTGTCCTTTAGTATCGTTGATAATTTTGAACTTATCCAAGTCCATATACAGCAGTGTAAACTGGCTTTTGCTTCTTTCGCACTGGGCAATTAAGTGTTCCAACCGGTCAAGCAGTGAATAACGATTTGGAATTGCCGTCAGTTGATCATAGTGTGCAAGGGAGTGCAGACGTGCCAGTTCTGTTTTTCGTTCGGTAATATCACGATTAATGCCCAGTGCACCAATCATTTTATTTGCGTCATCGAAAATGGGAATGCACATCGATTCAATCCAGCCAATATGGCCGTTTTTGTGTAGCATTCGAACCTCTCCGGACCATTTCCCCATTTTTTCAACCGAAGCAATAACTCCGGCCGTAACATGGTTAAAGTCCTCAGGAACATGCAATATACTCACGTCCTGTCCAATCACTTCTTTTTTACTGTAGCCATAAAGCGCTTCAGAACCTTTATTCCAATCAATAATAGTCCCTTGAATATCGGTGACCACGACGGCGTCAAACAGGTAATCAAACGCTTTCGCTCGTTGCTTAAGTATATCCAAATCCATACCGTAAACTCACTAAATACTTAATGAGACCTTTGCACGAGTCAGGGGCGAGAGAAAAATTAGATAAAATTTTACTGATTAAGGCGAAAAAGGTAGTTAATAGCTAGCTATTGACAAGTTTTCCAACGAAAAGCAGTAACATTTTAGCCATTTTTATCCGTTTATGGTCTCGTGCAAAGGTCTCTTAATATAAGAATGGATCGATTCCAAGCAATCAGAGTCGATTTCGAAAATCCTGACAGATGGTTTAGTTCAATGAAAAAAACAACCTTAACTTTTAACTATATCAGCTTGAACCGAGGATGTTGTATATTTCTTTATGTTTGATTTCATTCAACTTTCGACACAGCGGCAATATAATTTTTACCGTAAAATTTAGCGCACTTTGGGCATACGGTATAGAAAAATTAGAACGTATTTACTGAAAGAGGCATTATTAGATGTAGTGTTTTCAAACAAGAAGCGATAAGAAATGCTTAGTAGGCTAAGGTAAGAATACTCTGTACCGTTATAGGGAGGGGTTTTGAGGTTTTATGAATACTCAAACACTTCTCGTGAATGACTCACTGAAAGTGTTTGAGCTAGCCTGCCGTAGCGGACCCGTCACTGGATTACATCGTCGCCATTTTCTGACGCAAGGCCATAAACTTTTCCGATGTACTTTTCATCTTAGCAATTAACCCTTTTGTTTTGGGGTCGATGGCGATCATTCCTTGCTCAACATCATTTTTGAGTGACGTCGTCATTTTTTGCACTTCAGGATCCTGCAAAGCCGTTTGCTGGCGTTGCTGGAAAGCCTGGTCACGTTGGCGAAAGCTCAACACTTCTTCTTGAGTCGGCTTAGCTTTACTGCCTCGATACTTGCTCGCAATAGCTTGTAACTCTTGCACTTCTTTTGCTGCGTTATAGTCCTTAGTCGTCATTTTCTTAAAAACGATGGCCTGTAGTTTTTCACGTTGCTTTATGAACGAAGGATTTTTTTAAACGCTTGTTGTTGGACGTCTTGTAAAGAGCTCTGCATAGCTTGCAACTCTTTCTGAAGACTCTTCAGTTCCGTTACTGCCGATTTTTGCTCAGGACTCAGTTGTTGCTGTCCATGTGGCATAGCATTCGCACCTGGCATGGCCTGAGGCTCTGCTAATACCGAAGCGGATGACGCCATCCCCATCGAAAATATTAAAGCAGATAATACCGACTTAGATACACCGTTAAAACAAAACTTCATAAAATCTCCTAATTTTAAGTGGAAAAGCTTGCGCGAACCAAGGTAAAAACCCCTAATAGATCGTTTGTCGACATCCATGGAATAGTGACGGCCTCACACAAAGCCTAAAATAATTAAATCAAATAACTTATTCAACTGCCCCAACAATACCGAAAGCCGGCCAGAAAAACAACAATACAGTCTGAAAACAACATGAAGCCACGTTAGATAATGGAAAATACGACAGATACATTTAGGATCCGTGGTAAAAATCCTGTCATATCCTAAAAACCACAAAATAATGGACACAAGTTAAACAAAACGTTGAGTAAAGTCTTGCTAAATAGCCGTTTTTTGTTGAGTTTTTAAATTAAACAGTCGCGGTTTCGGATAATAAGTGCAATTTGGAAATAGGAAGAGCCAGTTGAGTTAAACTCGAAGGCTTTTCCCGACCAAGAGAATTGCAAAATGAGTTATAACCAACTGACCGAGGGTCAAAGATACCAGATTTACGCATTATTGAAAGAGGGATTTTCGCAAAAAGCGATTGCCGACAATATTGAATGCCATCCCTCAACCATTTGCAGAGAATTAAAACGCAATAGAGGCAAGAAAGGCTACCGTCATAAACAAGCTAATAAGCTGGCAGTAGAAAGACGGCAAACGGCGCATAAATCCCTAAAGTTGACTCAACCTGTCAAGGACTGGATCAGCCAACTTATTGAACAGGATTTAAGCCCACAGCAAGCCGTTGACTACCTCAAAAGCAATAAAGGAATTAGTCTTCATCACGAAACGGTCTATCAGTATATCTATCGTGATAAAGCCAATGGAGGCCAATTACATCAGCATTAGTCGTCGTGT
>VCMI01000047.1 GCA_006222135.1 Thiomicrorhabdus sp.
ACACGACGACTCTATGACTTTTTACGCCGTTCAGTACGCGAGTCAGTGGCACGCCCGATTGCGGCTGAAACGGGGAGTGGTGTCCAGCTAGATTCGTCAATGAATCCGAATCAGATGGGTCGTCCTGGACAAAATTATTTTGGCGCAGGTTTTCCACCTACTGGAGATTCACAAATAGATCTACAAACCGCCATGGCTTTTCAACAACCTTATGATTCTAGTCAGAACCCAAGCCAGGAGACACTGCAAAGCGCACAATATCAGGCGGTCTTATCGGGAGGTAATAGTTTCAATCGTAATCTACAGGACATTATTAATCAACGCCGTCAACCGACCAGGCCTGGTGAGATTAATGAGGCGTCATCCGACTATGGTGTCAATCAAGAAATGCCCAGACTCGGTTTTGCCAAGGCGCAAATTCATGGAGTTTATATTCTCTCTGAGAATCAGCACGGTCTGGTTTTGGTTGATATGCACGCCGCGCATGAGCGAGTGGTCTATGAACGTTTCAAAAAACAGTGGACAACGGATCGTTTGGTTAGTCAGCCATTATTGGTGCCGATTGCAATGGCATTGGATGAATCTCAAGTCGAGGTCTGGCAGATCAATGAAGCTGGCTTTAGCAAGTTGGGCTTTGAAATTGAACCATTAGGTCCAGAGCAGTTAAAGATAACCGCTGTACCGGCTCTATTGGTTAAAAGTGATGTGGTCGGTTTATTAAACGATATGATTGCCGACTTAGCCATCGCGGGACAAACTCAGCAGGTGGAAGAGCGCGTTAATGAGATGCTGTCGACAATGGCTTGTCATGGTTCCGTTAGAGCAAATCGCCAATTAACGATTCCTGAAATGAATGCTCTGTTAAGAGAGATGGAAGTCACTGAGCGTTCAGACCAATGTAATCATGGTCGACCGACTTGGGTGCAGATGTCGATGAATCAGTTAGATAGCCTATTTATGCGTGGCCAATAAAATACACAAGAGTTGGATTCAGATAATCAGTCCGCTTAAACGAGTAAAAAATAAAGATGATCGAGTTAGTCGAAAAATTAATCGCAAATAAGCAGTGCCTGGCGTTAATGGGGCCTACGGCTTCAGGTAAAAGTCAGTTGTCTATGGATTTGGCCAAAGTCTTACCGATAGAGATTATCAGTGTCGATTCGGCATTGATCTATCGTCAGATGGATATTGGATCCGCTAAACCAAGTGCCGAAGAGATGTTGGCTGTACCGCATCATCTGATTAATACCCATGATCCTGCCCAAGCTTATTCAGCTTCCGAGTTTGTTGAAGATGTGCATCAATTGGTCGAGGCTATTTTTGCTCGGGGGCGTTTGCCTGTATTAGTCGGCGGTACCATGATGTACTACAACACTTTACAGCAGGGTATGAATGATTTGCCGCCAGCAGATGAAACGATTAGGGCGGCTTTACAAGCGACCTGGCAAGAGCATCCCGAGAGCCTGCATGAACGATTGACCGAGATCGATCCTGTATCAGCGTTGCGAATTCATCCCAATGATCCACAGCGTGTGATTCGCGCCTTGGAAGTGTACGAAGTTTCTGGCAAAACTTTAACAGAGCTGCGAGCAGAACCTAAGCCTCATTTGACCGCGTTTAAATTGATTAAAGTGGCTCTGATTCCAGAAGACCGCGCCAAGTTACATAAACAAATTGGTAAGCGTTTTGACCTTATGCTGCAGTCCGGTTTTTTACAAGAAGTGAAAGCGCTTTACGAGCGGGGTGATCTAAATGGGGATATGACTTCGATGCGTTCCGTCGGATATCGCCAGGCCTGGTTGTTTCTAGAGGGTGAGTACGATTATGAAACCTTCGTTTATAAGGGGTTAGTCGCCACTCGCCAATTGGCAAAAAGACAGTTAACTTGGCTCAGGAAAGAGACGGATTTAACCGTGATAGACCCTTATAAAACCACACCGGAAGAACGCCTGGAACAGCTATTGGTTTTATTGAACCAGGTCTAACCGTCCGAGCATTAGTCTATAAAATGGCTTGATAAAAAGAATTGAAATCGATAAGGTATGCTTTTCGCTAGATTCGACGCTGAGTAAAGTTATAAATACTTAGGGCGTTAACCTTAAATAATAATAATAAAAATGACAATAATAAGAACAATAAAAAGGAATCATTATGGACAGCAAGAAACCGGCTAAGGCCCTTCCCATTCAAGACCCATATTTAAACGCACTGCGTAAAGAGCGAATCAGTGTCTCTGTTTACCTAGTTAATGGCGTAAAGTTACAAGGCAAGGTCGATTCATTTGATCAGTTTGTTATTTTGTTAAGAAGTACGGTGACTCAGATGGTTTATAAACATGCTATTTCTACGATTGTCCCGATGCGTGACCCTAAACCTTATGAGTCTTCAGCTGAAGATCGCATGAGCTCTGAAACAGAATATTAAACGAATCTGAATAATAACGAGTCTGAAATTTTATCGGTCGTTTAGACCTTGATGGGCGGCAGGTTGCGCCCCAATTTTGCTCGACTTTAAATCGACTTTAAATCGACTTTAAGTCTATTTAAGGTAGTATATAACTCCCTGAGTTAAGTTCTAAAGGAGAAAACGCTTAATATGGAATTATTTGATCGTCTTGAACGACGTGAACTAGACCGTGCCGTGCTGGTCCATGTAGATTTCTACCATGATTCAGATCGCGAAGACATTGATGAGTTTTATGAATTGGTCGATTCCGCGGGTGCGGAAGCTTGTACACTCCTAACCACTAAACGCCAAAGACCCGATCCAAAATATTTTGTAGGTAAAGGTAAAGCGGAAGAAATTCAAGCGGCCGTCGAACTCTATGAAGCGGATGTGGTTATTTTTAATCACGCCCTAACGCCTGCCCAGGAACGTAACCTATCAACCCTGTTTGATTGCCAGGTGTTAGATCGTGTTGGTCTTATTCTCGATATCTTTGCACAACGCGCACGTTCCCATGAAGGTAAGCTTCAGGTTGAATTAGCACAAATGAAGCGCATGTCTACCCGATTAGTGAAAGGTTGGACGCATCTCGATAGACAGGCTGGTATTGGTGCTCGTGGTCCAGGTGAAACTCAGCTAGAGTCGGATAAACGCCTGGTCCAGGTGCGAATTAAATCTCTAGAAGCTAAAATTGAGAAGGTACGTAAGCAGCGTAGCCTCGGTCAACGGGCACGTAAACGTTCAGAAATCCCAATTATTACCATTATTGGTTATACCAACTCTGGAAAGTCGACATTGTTTAATCAGATGACCTCTGCCAATGTCTATGCAGAAGATCGACTGTTTGCAACTTTAGACTCTACTTTACGCCGTGTCCATCTTCCGGGTGCAGGTAAGGTTATTTTTGCAGATACTGTCGGCTTTATTCGCCATATACCGCATGATTTAGTGACGGCGTTTCGATCAACTCTAGAAGAGACTCGTGAAGCAGATCTATTAGTCCATTTAGTGGATGCTTCTGATCCGCATAGAGATGAAAAAATTAGAGATGTGCATGCTGTTATAGAGGAAGTTGGAGCAGAATCTGTCCCACAGTTGTTGGTCTTTAATAAAATTGATCGACTAGAACCTGCCGTCATGCCTAAAATTGACCGAGATGAGGCGGGCGTGCCACAACGCGTCTGGGTTTCTGCGAAAGAAGGCACTGGGATTGATATGCTTCTTGAAGCCGTTGCCTCATTCTTTAAGGGATCATTTTTAACGGTCTCATTAGTTCTTAAAGTGGATGCGGGTAAAAAGAGAGCAGATCTTTATTCGCTAGGAACCATCTTAGAGGAAGGTTTTGATGAAGAGGGTAACAGCCTGTTTAAAATGTCATTAACGCATCAAGAGTGGAATGCCATTCAGGCATGGCCGGAACTATTAAAGGCAGAAGTTTTAAGTTAGGGTTTTTACTCGATGAGTAATAGGACTAATTCATAGAACTATATTGTCTATAAATTATTTTAATGGGTGACTTTTAGAGTTAACCTAATTAGAATGATTACATTGTATCTGCAAAAAAAATGATTCAAAAAAATAGATTTAAGATTTGAATCTAATCAGCAGGTAAGTTTTTTTAATAAAGCGTAAAACAAAATTAATTTTATTTTTTTGTTAAGCATGGAGATGTTTGAATGGCTTGGAATGAACCAGGTAAGTCCGGACAAGATCCTTGGGGTAACCAAGGAAACAATGGCGGAGGCGGTAATCAAAGACCACCTAAAAAACAGAATGACGATATTGATGTATTGTTGAAAAAAGCCCAAAGCATCTTCGGTGGTGCGGGTAAAAAATTCGGCAACAATAATGGCGGTGGTATCGGCGGTATTGGCGGCTCTCTCATCGTTGGTGTTGTTGGTGTTGTTTGGTTACTTTCCGGTATCTACATTGTTGATCCTGCAGAACGCGGTGTCGTCACTCAGTTCGGTGCTTATGTTGAAGAAACCAAATCAGGTCCTCATTGGCACATCCCATATCCGATTCAAGCGGTACGTATCGTTAACGTCGACCAAATCAGAACAGCTGAAATCGGTTACCGTTCTGACAGTAATCGAAATGGTAGCGTTCCAACTGAATCGTTGATGCTGACAAAAGATGAGAATATTGTTGATCTCAAAATTGCAGTTCAATACCAAGTTGCCAGTGCTCATAAATATTTATTTGAGGTCTCAGATCCAGATCAGACATTACGCAGTGTGATAGAAAGTACACTTCGTGCAGTTGTGGGTCAGAATACAATGGATTTCGTCTTAACAGAAGGCCGTAATGAAGTTGTCTCTCGTGTGCAAAGCCTATCGCAAGAACTTTTAACGACCTATAAAACAGGTTTGATTGTCAGCAGTGTAAACTTACAGGACGCTCAACCTCCTGAACAAGTTCAGCCTGCATTTGCCGATGTTGTTAAGGCGCGTGAAGATAGAGAGCGTGTTATCAATGAAGCGCAAACCTATTCAAACGAGATCTTACCTAGATCTCGTGGTCTAGCGGCTCGTGAACTTGAAGAAGCCAGTGCTTATCACGATCGTGTGATTGCTGAAGCAACAGGTGAAGCGTCACGTTTTACCAGTATTGTCAAAGAGTACAAAAAGGCACCTGAAGTCACGCGTAATCGTCTTTATATTGATGCCGTTTCTGAAGTATTAAGTAATACCAGTAAGGTTTTTATCGGTTCGGATAGCAGTAATAATCTGTTGTATCTACCTTTAGATAAAATGGTAAGCCAAGGTTCAGCGGCATCCCTTAAAGCACCTCAGCAGATGGCACCGGGAACGACTTCAAACAATACTAATCAAAATAGTAAGACGAATAATTCAGGTCAACAGACCAATATTCGTGATTACTTAAAAAATAGGGAGCTACGTTAATGAAAGCGGTCTTTTCAATATTAATAGCTGCAATTTTATTTGTAGCCAGTAGTTCAGTTTATATTGTCAACCAGTGGGAAACCGGCGTTGTGCTTCGATTAGGTGAAATCGTTAAAGCGGATGTTGAACCTGGGTTACACTTCAAAACTCCTTTTATCAATAGCGTACGTAAGTTTGATTCACGTCTACAGACGTTAGACGCGGCTCCTGAACGTTATTTAACCAGTGAAAAGAAAACTTAATTGTTGATTCATTTGTCAAATGGCGAATCAAAGATGTCGAAAAGTTCTATACCACCATGAATGGTGACCCCCGTCTGGCGGGTATGAAGCTAGGACAGATTGTTAAAGATGGTTTACGTGCAGAATTTGGTAGTCGTTCTGTGAAAGAAGTTATCTCTGGTGAGCGTGTCGAGATGGCACAAAAGATTAAAGCTACGACAGCAAGTGCTGCAAAATCATTTGGTATTGAAGTTGAAGATATTCGTATTAAACGAATTGATTTAGCAAAAGATATCAGTGAGTCGGTTTATCGTCGAATGGAAGCGGAACGTCATCGTGTCGCTAAAGATTTAAGATCGAAAGGGTCTGAGTCTGCGGAAAAAATTAAAGCCGATGCGGATCGTCAAAGAGTCGTTATTTTGGCGGATGCTTATAGTGAAGCAGAAATCTTACGCGGTAAAGGTGATGCGACCGCCGCAGCGACTTATGCAAAAGCTTATAACCTTGACGCAGAGTTCTACGCTTTTTACCATAGCATCGATGCTTACAAAAACTCGTTTAACGATAAGTCAGATATCATGCTAGTTGATCCTAAGTCTGATTTCTTCAAGTACTTTAATCAGTCTACGAAGTAAAATAATTCAATAAAAGGAAGGTGGGGTAACCCACCTTTTTTGTGGAACTATGTTCGAAACAGTTTTAATTTCAGCCCTTGCATTGGTCTTTATCATTGAAGGTTTATTGCCTTTCATGTTTCCAAAGTTTTGGAAAAAGATGATGTCAGAGGCCACTTTGTTAACCGAAAAGCAGTTACGGTTAATGGGGTTGGCCTCAATTTCTCTTGGCCTGGCTGTTTTAATTTTTTTACGGCATAGTGCCTTCAACGTATTCGTAGAGTGTCCGAGAGAAATTTTCTCGGACACTTCAGATTACAGATACGAACAATTGAACTATATAAGATGATTGGTTTAAGAATCAGTCATTTTATATAGTTCATCAAAATTTAAGTGATTAGAAAGAAGTTTTAAAATGCAGCAATCAACTTGGTTTACACCTGAAGGTTTAGAAGACCTTCTTCCGGCGCAAGCCCTCAAATTAGAATATTATCGACGTCAGTTAATCGATGGCTTTCATCTTTCTGGCTATGATTTAGTATTACCGCCCATTGCAGAATTTACGGATTCACTGTTGACTGGAACGGCACGCCATATGGCGGTTGATACTTGCCGTTTCACCGATCAGGAAAGCGGTAGAATGATGGGTGTTCGTGCAGACATGACACCACAGGTGGCACGTATTGTCAGTAACCGTTTGAAAGCGTCAGACACTGTTTCGCGTCTATGTTATGCCGGTGAAGTTCTCAAGACTCGCAACAATAAAGCCAAAGGTTCACGCAGTCCGATTCAAGTCGGTGCTGAACTCTTCGGCCACTCGGGTGTTGAAAGTGATATCGAAATCATCGAGCTGATGCTAGAAAGCATGCAACTTATGAACCTGAATGACATAAAGTTAAGTTTGGGTCATATCGGCATTGTTGACGAGTTAATCGTTTTAGCGGGATTAGATGAAAATAAAGCCATCGAATTGATTAGTATCTTAGATCGCAAAGCAATTCCTGAGTATGAAATTTTTATTGCCAATACTCCTATAGATAGCAAGGTGAGTGAGGTCTTTAAACTTTTACTGACCTTTTGTGGTGATGCTGAAACGGTTATAACCGTCGCTCAAACACAACTGGCTCCTTTGTCATCTGTTTTAAGCGATGCTGTTACCAGACTCGCGACTGTCATCGAGCATTTGAAAACCACTCATTCTGTGGCCATTCATTTAGATTTAGCCGATATTCGCGGTTACCAATACCATACGGGTGTTATTTTCGGCTGTTACGCGGCGGGTGGTCAACTTCTACCCATCGCAAAAGGCGGACGTTATGACAATATCGGTTCTGATTTTGGATTAGCGTTGCCAGCAACAGGATTCAGTCTTGACTTGCGAGAGGCCTTAGATTTGTTAGCGCCTGTCAGTAGCTTAGAAAGAGAGACTGTTTATGCGCCTTATCAAAGTGATAAGGCACTCCAAAATAAAATTATAGAACTGAAAGCTCAAGGCATTAAAGTCATTAAATCTTATGACTTAACTGAGTTGCAAGATGGTGATCAGTGGTTGTCTAATGCTTCAAGTAAGTGGACTGTTGAGCGCGTTTAAAACGCCTAACTCTTGTGATATAGAATTCATTAAATTTTTAAGAAGTGGTTAATAAATAGCTTTATGACAAAACGAAATATTGTAGTTGTCGGCACTCAATGGGGTGACGAAGGTAAAGGTAAGATTGTGGATCTGTTGACAGACAGAGTCGCAGCAGTTGTCCGCTTTCAAGGTGGACACAACGCAGGTCATACTTTGGTCATTGATGGCGAAAAAACGGTTTTGCATCTAATTCCTTCAGGAATCTTGCGTGAAGAAGTTGAATGTTTCATCGGTAATGGGGTTGTTTTAGCCCCTGATGCACTTGAAAAAGAGATGAATCAACTGGAAGCCACAGGGCTAAAGGTTCAGCAACGTCTTAAGATCAGTGATGCTTGCCCTTTAATATTAGACTATCACGTTGCCTTAGATGTGGCTCGTGAGTTAGCTCGCGGCAAGCAAGCCATTGGTACTACGGGTCGTGGTATTGGGCCAGCCTATGAAGATAAAGTAGCACGTCGCGGTTTACGTGCCGGCGACTTTAAAAACATGGTTCAATTCAAGGCGAAATTGGCTGAAACATTGGCTTATCACAATTACATGATTGAGCATTATTACAAAGCTGAACCAGTCTCTTTTGAACAGCTTTGGGAAAAATGTCAACGCTATAGTAAGATGATTGTGCCAATGTTGGCCGATATTCCTACTCTGATGGCCGCTTACAATGCCGAAGGCAAAAACCTCATGTTTGAAGGGGCTCAAGGTGCATTGCTTGATATCGACCACGGTACCTATCCTTATGTAACGTCTTCAAATACGACGGCTGGTGGTGCATCAGGTGGTGCGGGTATTGGTCCAAACCAACTTGATTATATTCTTGGAATTACGAAAGCTTACGCAACCCGTGTCGGTTCAGGTCCATTTCCAACAGAGTTAGATTATAACTGTGATACGGATGTCGGCGATCCTATTGGTAAAGAACTGGGCAATCGTGGCTATGAATTTGGTGCCACGACAGGGCGTCAACGTCGTTGTGGTTGGTTTGATGCGGTGGCGTTACGTCGTTCAGCTCAAATCAATGGCTTGAGTGGTATGTGTCTGACTAAGTTAGATGTCATGGACGAGTTAAAAGAGATTAAAATTTGTGTCTCTTATACTCTAAATGGCCAGATCATCACGCTACCACCTGCGAGTGCGGATGAGTATGAACTTTGTACGCCGAACTATATCACCATGCCTGGTTGGAATCGCTCTACAGTGGGTACAGATTCTTTTGATGGCTTGCCAATCGAAGCGATAGAGTACATTCGTTTCTTAGAAAAAGAAGTGGGTGTGCCTGTTTCAATTTTATCAACGGGGCCAGATCGTTCTGAAACCCTAGTAATAACGGATCCATTTGCTTAGAAAGCTGGTTTCGAAAACAGATTGATTTACATAAAAACCGAGTGTTATAACTCGGTTTTTTTATGTCCAGAATTCAGCTTTTAACCCACATAGATTCAACTAGTAAGTGCAACACCTATAGGAATTGAAAAAGGCCAGTTGATAAGCTACCTTTTAAGTTCCTACACAAAAGAGGTGTTGCCCAATGAGCACATATCATCAACTGACCTTAGAAGAAAGATATCACATTTACGGACTCAAACGTGCCGGATATAGCATTACGACTATCGCAGACGAGTTAAAACGTCATAAATCGACCATTAGCCGTGAACTCAAACGCAATATTAAATCCCGTGGTTGGCGACCGTTGCTTGCACATACACAAGCCGTCGAAAGACGGTCAAGTAAAGCAAAAAAAAAATATCTCATGACTGCTGGGAGCTTGTTATTCACTACTTGAAGCAGCGTTGGAGCCCTGAACAAGTGAGTGGTCGAATTAAGATAAGAGTCGTCGTGT
>VCMI01000004.1 GCA_006222135.1 Thiomicrorhabdus sp.
GCTTCGGTGGGCTTTTAGCCGATGTGAAATTTGGTTTTTTTGAAAGTAGTTGAATCGCGTATTTTCTGTCATATCCAGTTGCTGCTGCAAAGCCATCCAAAATCTTAGTTTTCTCTGGTTTTGCAGCTTTGTTATATGCATTTCTCACACCATCAAGCATTTCTCGCCGAGCAGAAAGACTCATTAATTTTTTCATACATCACCCATTTAACCCGATTTAAAGTTTGATTTTAAATGAGTCAATGACTGTTTTATAGTTTGGTAATTAATGAGTCAATGCGSACAGGGGSTCATCAAACCCTTTGTTACACTTAAAGAACTACTCAACTCCCTTTCGCTTTAATAAAAAAGGGAAGCGAGTTAAAAACTGGCATCCCCTCTTTCGCACTAAGCCGTTTGTCAAAGTGTAGGCTTTGACAAAATTCCTGCTATTTGCTTATAACGCCGCTTTTCTGGCTTCAATATAATCTAAGGCTAGGTTGATACGTGCAATACAACGTGGTTTACCGATTAAAGCAGCCGTCGCATCAATCGCAGGAGATTGTCCTCCACCTGTAACCGCAACACGTAGTGGCATCCCTACTTTGCCCATACCCACTTCAAGTGCTTCTGCTGTCGCATCAATTTCAGTGTGAATTGCTTCTGCCGTCCACTCCGTTAGGTTTTCAAATTTCTCCAGTAGCATTCTCAATGCTTCTTCAGCAACCGGTCTGAGATGTTTCTTGGCCGCGCCCGCTTCAAATGCTTCAAAATCCTCATAGAAATAGACCGCGCCTGCAGCCATCTCAATTAAGGTCTTAGCACGGTCTCTCAATAGATGAGTTACATCAACTAATTCAGGACCCTGTGATAAATCACAATCCAGTTGTGCTATGAAAGGCGCCACATAACGAGCAAGATGCTCTGGGCTAGCCACTTTAATATGTTGTTCATTGACCCAGGTTAACTTGGTATGATCAAAAGTAGAAGGTGAGCTATTGACGTTATTCAAATCAAAATATTCAATCATCTCGTCCATCGTAAAAATTTCTTGATCGCCATGCGACCAGCCCAATCGCACTAGGTAGTTCAATAACGCCTCGGGCAGGAAGCCCTCTTCTTTATACTGTAAGACGCTGACAGCACCATGGCGTTTGGATAATCGACTGCCATCTTCTCCTAACACCATTGGGATATGTGCAAATTGAGGCACTTTTGCACCAATCGCTTTATAAAGATTGATTTGACGTGGCGTGTTATTCAAGTGATCGTCTCCGCGAATAACTTGAGTCATCCCCATGTCCCAATCATCGATAACGACCGTCAAATTATAGGTCGGCGTACCATCAGAACGGGCAAGCACCAAATCATCCAGCTCTTTATTAGCAACCGTCACTTGGCCTTTTACTAAGTCATCAATCACGACAACACCGTCAAGCGGATTTTTAAAACGGATGACTGGATTAATGCCCGCCGGTGGCTCACCTGTAAAATCACGGTAACGACCATCATAACGAGGTTTTTCGCCGGCGGCTTTTTGTGCTTCACGCATCACATCCAACTCTTCAGGTGTCGCGTAGCAGTAATAGGCCATGTTTTTCTTGAATAGGTCTTGAATGACTTCCTTATAGCGCTCAAAACGATGCGTCTGATAAATAGGGCCTTGATCGTAATCTAAACCTAGCCAGCTCATGCCTTCTAGAATGGCATTGACCGACTCTTCTGTAGAACGTTCTAAATCGGTATCTTCAATACGTAACGTGAACTCCCCGCCTAGTTTTTTGGCATGTAACCAAGAATAAAAAGCGGTTCTAACACCACCGATATGGAGATAGCCAGTTGGGCTAGGGGCAAAGCGAGTACGAATCATCACAGGAGACACCATTAAATTTAATAAGTAGGATAAAGGCCACATTATAAACTGTGGGGTGATTTTTTAGTTGGTAATTAGTGATGATTAACAGGATTAATCAATCACTTTTTGCAAACTTTGTTTGATTAACCAAGCTGTCAATAAACTGGTTAATATCAAGAGGTGACTTGTAGTGGACTAGTGAACAGCAATCGATAGAAAAGGCTCACCGTAAAGACCAACCATAAGAATAAGCCCATTGAAAAAACAACCATAAGACTTCATGCCAAACCGGAAAGTCTTGTAAATCGACGAGCGGCACACCTGAAATAATCACCATAAAGTTACCTGATAGTAAAACAAACCAAGTGGGTTTATGGTGTCTTAGGGACATGGAGTGTCAACACTTTCTGATACCTAGACTTTTTTCCATTTGAGCTAAATGCTCCATTCTTTTTTGTTCGAATTTCACTGGTGATAAATACCCATTCGTACTGTGTGGTCGAATATGGTTGTAGTGCCCCATATATTCAGCAATGACTTGTTTCATTTCTTTCACTGAGATGAGTTTTAGATGCTGATAAATCGTTTCTGTCTTAAGTGTTTTAAAGAAGCTTTCAATCACCGCATTATCCCAACAGTTTCCTCTACGGCTCATGCTTTGTTTTATGCTCCAATGCTTGAGTAATCGTCGATAGCTATTGCTAATAAACTGGCTTCCTTGATCCGTATGAACCATAAGCCCTTTAGGCGGCTTACGATTCCACAAGGCTCTTTTCAAAGCGGTTTCAATCAGCTCTGAGCGCATATGGGTATCAATTGCCCAGCCAACGACTTTCCTAGAATAAAGATCAATATAGGCCGCAAGGTACATCCAGCCCATTGATGTTTTGATATAGGTTATATCTGCAACCCAAGCTTGATTGGGGTAGCTGACAATGAAGTTCCTATCCAGCTTGTTGGGCTGTATTCTGGGATCCTTAATATGAGATATGTTGCAGTTTTTGAATTTCTTCTGCGTTTGAGCCTCTAATCCCTGTTCAACCATAATGCGTCTGATTTTTCTAAGACTCATAACGATGCTTTTTTCGTTATCTAAATAGCCTTTAATGCTTCTAGATCCTACATTGCGCTTGAGGAGTTTAAAGGCATTTTTAACTAACTTTGTATCAACTTCGGTTTGTAGGTCTTTTTCAGAAGTATCGGTATTAAGCCAGTGATAGTAGTTACTTCGAGTGACCTTGAGCATTTCGCACATGTCCGATACTTCAAACAAATCTGCCTGAGATTCTATCCAGGCGTACTTTACGGGTCTAGGCTTGCAAAGTACGCCGTGGCCTTTTTTAGGATATCTCGCTGCATCTTGGCCTTAGCCAGCTCTTTTTTTAGCCGGGCGTTCTCTTGCTCAAGCGTTTCATTTTTAGGCTGAATGACCGCTAAATCATGCTTGCTTTTATAAGCTCTGGTCCAGCTGTAAACAGTATGCTCTGCAAGGTCATAATCGCGGGCGACTTGAGCAGCCGAACGCCCGCTCTCTATTATGGCTTCAATGACGTCTGCTTTAAGTTTTGGGTCGTATTTTCTGCGGCTCATCTACTTACTCCTTTTGATGATTATAATTTATCATCTAGGTACTAAATAGTGTATCCACTCCAGATTGATGTTGCACGAGAGATTGATGTGAATAGAAGTTCAATTGATTTACTTTATAACAATGAGGCAAAAAGAATTGACCTTGAAACTCTCGACAAGTTGTGTAAATTTTTCGATTGCACGCCAAATGAAATACTTAACTTTACAAACGAGACTCTTAGGGACAATTAAGATCCTCAACTCAAAAATACGACCTATCAAAAAAAGTTGTCTCTAATTTGCCCCTATTTTGTCCCTTAGCTTATTTAACAAATATTAAAAATAACATTTGACAGTCCCTAAACCCATCCCTATAATACGCTCATTCTATTTTGGCCTGATAGCTCAGTCGGTAGAGCAAGGGATTGAAAATCCCTGTGTCCCTGGTTCGATTCCAGGTCAGGCCACCATATTTTAGTAAGTTGTTTGAACTTAGTTAAAACAAGTTATTCGCGGGAGTGGTGGAATTGGTAGACACGCCAGATTTAGGTTCTGGTGCCTTTGGTGTGAGAGTTCGAGTCTCTCCTTCCGCACCAATTAGTTAATAAGACAATTTCTTATTAACGACTAAAGTCAGCTTAATCGCTGGCTTTTTTTATGCCTAAAATTTATGAATATCCTGTTCGTTATGACCTTTATAGCTCTTATTAGTCTGAATACGTCTCTTAACGTCAATTTCTTTTAATGACTTACTAACCCAATCTAAAGACCTTAATCTCCCTATCACTCACCCTCTTATCTATTTATACCTTCTGGGTGACTCTTTATATTTAATCTGTCGTTTGCTATACCCATTTTTCAGTCGTCTATCACTTAATCCTTTAATCCTTTTGATAAATCAATGAACAAATGATGGGGTAAGCCTTTAACGCCAATCAATTTAAGATTACCCGGCATTTTTGTGGAATGCCGGGGCACTTAAGCTGACGATATCTAAAGGCTATTGAAGAGCGGGGGGGGGCGATAATAAGGCCTTCATTTAAATCCTTATTAGAAGCCACTTGAGAAGTGACCAGGCCTGGTAGGATTAAATTAAACCTCGTAAGTGGTCGAACTCACATTGCCACCCGACTGAATCCAGTCTGTATGGAAAAACTCGCCACGTGGCGCATCTAAACGCTCATAAGTGTGCGCGCCAAAGTAATCACGCTGTGCTTGTAATAAGTTAGCTGGCACAACCGCACTACGATATCCATCAAAAAACGCTAAAGCCGAACTTAAGGTAGGTGTTGCAATTTGCTGTTCAATTCCAAATACCACGGCTTTACGCCAATCCGGCTCAGCGCCTTTAATGGCTTTTTCAAAGAAAGAAGCTTGTAGTAAATTGGCCAGGCCTGGTTCGGCTTCGTAGGCGCGCTTAATCTCTTCTAAGAAGCGGCTCCGAATAATACAACCACCACGCCACATCAGCGCGATTCCACCATAGTTCAGATCCCAATTATAAGCTTTTGCCGCTTCTGTCATCAGCATGTAGCCCTGGGCATAAGAGATGATTTTAGAGGCATATAAGGCATCGTGGATCGAGGCTATAATGGTTTGTTTCTGGTCTTCTGAATAGGTTTTTGCAACCGCTGTGCGAGGGTAAATTTTAGAAGCTTGTACACGCTCTGACTTTAAGGCCGACAAACAACGCGCATAAACGGATTCGGTGATTAAGGTAACAGGTATACCTAATTCTAATGAACTGATTCCAGTCCATTTACCAGTGCCCTTTTGGCCTGCGGCATCCAGAATTTTATCGACTAATGGCTCGCCATCACTGTCTTTAAAAGTCAGAATCTCTGCGGTAATCTCAATGAGGTAAGAATCTAAAACCCCTTCATTCCATGCTGCAAACACTTTCTGACATTCGTCGGCACTCATGCCTAACCCTTCACGCATCAGCTGGAAGGCTTCAGAAATAAGCTGCATGTCACCGTATTCGATACCGTTGTGCACCATCTTCACATAATGACCTGCACCATCATCGCCTACCCAGTCACAACACGCTTCGCCATCAGACTTAGCGGCGATGGACTGAAAAATAGGCTTAACACTCTCCCAGGCCTGTTTGTTTCCACCGGGCATAATCGAAGGGCCATAACGCGCCCCCTCTTCGCCCCCAGAAACGCCTGTGCCAATAAACAAAATCCCTTTTTCAGCGAGGGCTTTGGTTCTACGATTTGAATCGGTGAAGAGCGAATTGCCACCATCAATAATAATATCGCCCTTATCCAGCAAGGGTACTAACTGATCGATAAAGGCATCCACGACCTCGCCCGCTTTGACCATCAACATAATCTTGCGCGGAGAAGCTAGAGAATCGACCATCTCTTTTAGAGAGTAAGCGGCACTGATTGGAAACGCTTGGGCTCGATTTGTAATAAAATCATCTGTTTTTTGTTCTGAGCGGTTATAAACACAGACATGAAAACCATGTTCTGCCATATTTAAGACCAGGTTTTGACCCATGACGGCCAGTCCAATTAAACCAATATCGCAACGTGCATTTGTTTCCATGAAAAGTGACTCCCAATAGTCTCTAGAATACTTTAGAGTTTTAGAAAAAATAGAAATAAGATAAAGAATAGAACGGATTAACCTTGCCCGTTGTTCTGCCAGAAAAACCATCATTCAAACCATAGCGAGTCACCCCTCACTTAGAGATTTAAATAGCCTTTTTCGAGTTCTTCAGCCGGCATTGGTCGGGCGTAGAAATAGCCTTGCATTTCATCACAGCCTTCTTCGGCTAAAATAACACGCTGCTCTTCAAGCTCGACGCCTTCAACCAGTACACACTTTCCATAAGCATGAATGGTATTGATGATTGAACGAACAAAATTCGTTCGCGCTCATTTTCAAGAAGGCCTTTTGCAAAGCTTTGATCAATTTTAATGGTATCGAATGGCTAGAAACACAAGTGCACTCGTGGGCTGTTTGGCAATAGCTACTTTTAAAATATCCATCTACCTGTTCTGATCAGCCCTCTAAAAACAGAACGTACCTTCCTAAAACCCCACACCAGGCCTGCAGAAGCGCATTCTCTCAACAAAGCATTTAGACGGGTATAATTTAGATTAAATATAAAAATTACTCTTTTCTAGATTTATATTATCACCAAAATAACGTACCACAAAACAAATATGGGGATATTGGCTATTTACACCTTGATAAAGATGTTGGCGCATATTTGAGGCTTGCTCAACTTACCAGATACCGTGTTTGATTCTTTAAGTCAAACACACATCTTATATTCTGGATCAAAAGGTTTGCCACTGTTTAAAACAGCAAACACAATGTGAATTAATTTACGCATGACAGCCACTTTAATCTTTCCGCTTGCTACGCCTTTAGCCCTTAATCCGTCTGCAAATCTCTTTAATGGCACGTTGTAAGCCATTGCATTAATGGCTGGCATGTACAGGCATTTCCTTAAATTGGCATTACCCATTTTAGACAACCTGGAGCTATTTACACTCGTCCCAGATTGAATGATTTGAGGTGTCAGCCCTGCAAAACTAGCCAGGTTTTTTGCTTTGTCAAAACGCTTAATATCTTTGATAAACGTTATTAAGTCCATGGCTGTTTTCTCACCAATACTGGTAATGCTTTCAAGAAGTTTTACGCTTTGGCAAAGCTCTTTATCTGATTGAATACATTCTTTAATTTTAGCGATAACCGTTTGAATGCTTTTTTCAATCTGCTGAATTTGCTTTTCTTGAACTTTTCTTACGCGTGAATTTAATCCACTTTTCAGTTGGTTTTTGAATTGAGTTTGCTGGCGTGTTAGAAGCTCTTTAAGTTTATACCACTCTTGAAGCTCTTGTATTACGGGCTTATCAGGCGCCCAGAGCACCAATTTTTCTGTCTTACAAAATTGCGCAATAACCTTAGCATCTTCACTATCCGTTTTAACTCTATTTAATCCCGATTGAGCATATCGTTTAATTCTTAATGGATTTACGACTGAGACTGAAACGCCTTGTTGGTAAAGAGAGGTGGCTAGCCCCAAATAATATTTCCCTGTTGCTTCCATGCAAACATGAGGTTCATTAAACTTAGAAACCCAAGTTTTGAATTTTTTATATCCTGCTACAGTGTTCTTAAAAATGATGCTTTGCTTCTGCTCACTTGTTGCCGCATCAAAGGTGTCTTTGCTTATGTCAATTCCAATGTATGTCGCCATGATAAACCGCCTAATATGTGATAGGATTTAGTCTCGCTTGGTAAGTTCACACTATGGCTTTACTAACCTTATGAATACAGGCTAGGAGTCGTGTCCTGCCTAAGATACCGTTCAGTTTATAGTGTGTGAGGACAAAGGTCTTAATCTGGCATGGAAGGTCTTACCCTAGGCCTGGTCACAAGATCTCTCTGTCCTTTTACTAAGCGTCCCTAATAAATTCTCCACTTCTGGAGAACACTTTCAACATATAAGGCCTGGTTACTTACAATTTTCAGAAAGGCTTCTTGAATAAAAGAGCGGCGTCTCTCTTATCCCTATTTATTTAGGTGTTTTTCTATAAAGTCGTGAAGCGCACTGAAATGGACTTCAATTTTGTCAATCGAGTCATGATCGGCACCTGGGATTTCTAAGCATTCAATATTATCTTTTTTGGTTGCGTCGCAAAGTAAGTGGTAATCACTTAACGGAATCACGCTATCGGCGTCGCCATGAATCAATAAGGTCGGCTGATTAATTCGTGTAATACTCGTTAAGGGTGCGATAGCCTCAAATTTATAGCCAATAACCCATTGCGCATAATTGGAAATAAGTTGAACAAGGCCTGGCACGATATCTAATTTTTTTAGATACCTTTGCATCATCAATTTTGGATGGACAAAACTCGCGATTGAGATAAACATACTCGCCGTTAGCCCTTTGGATGCCGCAAGCAACACGGCGGCGGCGCCCACTGAATGACCGACAACGATGAGTTGTTGGCACTCATTAGGTTTATTCTGATTTAACCAATTCACCGCAGACTCTAGATCTTCCGCAAATTTTGGCATATTGGAAACCCCACGCTTTTCACTATCTCCATGATTATGCGCGTCAATTAAAAGCAGGTTAAAACCAGCCTTATGAAAGGGCTTTGCCAGTGGCAACATCATACTTTTATTCGCTCCCCAGCCATGCAAAATTAATACCGTTGTATTGCTTGGCTGATCAGAGTTTATCCACCAAGCAGAGAGTTGCTTACCTTGTTGTCCTACAAAACTATGGATTTGAGCATCAAGGCCGTAATCACTGGGGCTAACGTCATTACTTAATCGTGGTGCCCTAAAACTCAAGTGTATGGCGATCACAAATCCGATTATCAGCAGAACGGGTAGAAAAATTAAATAGATCATAATGGGCTCTTAAGTGGAATCGCAACTTAGTATTGTAATATTAGGGGAAGGTATTTGGGTCAGAATCGATATGTTTGTTCTTTCATCAACGGTTGAGAAGCCTTTTTATAAGGAAGGGTGAACACAAATTTCAGAAATCATTCTCAACAGATCTTTTAAATAAAAGGGTGGCGTTTTTCCCTTTGGTTCAACCAAAATATTCGATTAACAAGGATAATGTGACGTTGTCTTTGTTTTAAAAACTTCGTGTCTCCGTGGTTTACTTTTCAGCTTTAGGTTTTGACCCTGCGCTCACATGATTCTGTAAAGCCGCAGGACATGCCAGGCCTGGTAGCTTTGTAACTCGGTTTAAACCACAGGTTTACTTCTAATCGTGAGTATCGCCACACCACCAACCACCATAACCATCCCTAAAGCATGCCAAACGGTAAAGGGTTCATTGAGAATCGTAATCGCCAAGCCCATGGTGACAATCGGCCCTAAGATGCCGACAATACCGGTTTGTGCTGGGCCGATTTTGGCGATGGCTTCGCTGATCATAAAGCTGGGAATGACCGTGCCGAAAATGGCGAGTAATCCTAACCAGAGCCAGGCCATTGGCGTAATGATTAGGTTCGTAAAATCGCTAAAGAGTGCAAAGTGGATTAATACAAAAACACTTGAGATGCTCATGGCGAGACTGGTAAACCAAAGGCTACCAATATTATGAATCATCTGTTTACCAAATAGCACATAGAAAGAGAAGCTTAAGGCCGCTAGAAAGACCAAGAGTGTACCAAGGAATACTTGTTCTCCACCGAGTAAGGCTTCCTTAGCAAATACAATTAAGAGGCCTCCATAGGTAATAATAAGAGCCAGTAAAACTTTTCGAGTGATGGGTGTCTTGAAAAAAATAGCACCCAAAATAGAGATCATAATCGGATAGGTAAACAACGTTAGGCGTTCGAGCTGAGCAGAGATCATCTCGAGACCCTTCAGATCTAGATAAGACGCTAGGTAGTAACCGATAAACCCTAAAAAAGTGATTTGCAGGAGTTTAGAGCGGAGTCCTTCAGGCTTGGTTTTGACACGGCTTAACCAGAAGAGAATCACTAGGTAAATAGGTAGTGCAATCGCCATGCGCATCATCAATACGCTGTCTGAATCTAACCCTTCAGCATAGAGGAGTTTGATATAGATGGATTTCAGAGAGAAGAGTGCGGTGCCGAGAATGGCCAGAATGAAACCGAGAGTGGTGGGCGTAAGATTAAGAGATTTAATCACGCCGTTTTTCGGCCGATATACCAAGCATAACGGTGTTTTACTTCGCTTTCAGATGATTCCTCGGTGCCGTTTTCGCTAGCCAGCCACCCTTCACCATAAACTTCGGTTTTCAGCTTTGACCAGGCCTGGTTGAATTCTCCGGTTTGAATGTAAAAGTCTGGATTTTGTGGTGCATTGTCTTGTACTGGCTCTAAAAAGGTTTGATAGAAGAGTAATCCACTGGGCTTCAGCGCATCTTGAATCGCAGGGAACAAGCTTCTGTCTAAGTAACGACTGACCACAATGACATCAAATTGCTGAAAGGGCAGAATCATCTGCTCTAAATCGGTGATCAACGGTTCTATGGGCAGGTGGTTAAGGCTCGCCCAGTTATTAAGGATCGTTAAGGCATTGTCGGAGATATCCCAAGCATGCGTTTTTAGACCACATAAAGCCAGAAAGCGGGCATTGCCGCCTAAACCACACGCCAGTTCAAGTGCTTGTCCACGAAAGGGCAGTAATCGGCTGTGTTGTTTAACCACATGGCATGGATTGGCAGGCGTTTGTAGGGTGGCTTGTTGATATTTAGAATCCCATTTTTCGGCGGAATTTAGCTTTTTGGTGTGACTCATATAGGGCTCATTTTGGCGATCTGTTATTCGCTCTATTTACGCCAGAAAGCCGCAGTGAATAGAACTAATAAGGTGAATATTTCAAGTCGACCCAATAACATCGCAAAGGTCATAATCCACTTTACCGGATCACTCATGGATTGGTAATTGGATGCAACCTCACCTAAGCCTGGACCTAAGTTATTTATCATGGCCGCAATCGCTGAAAACGCGGTGATTTGATCAACTCCGAGCGCCATGATCGCGAGCATTAAAATGGCAAAGGTAAACACGTACACCGAGAAAAAGCCCCAGACGGCGGTCATGACTTTGTCTGGAATGCTTTTACCGTTGAGTTTGACGGGCAGAATGGCATTGGGATGTAATAAGCTTTTAATTTCACGTACGCCTTGTTTAAAGAGCAATACAAAACGAATCATTTTCATACCACCGGCGGTGGAGCCTGCACTGCCGCCGATAAAACTCATAAAAATAAGCATAATCGGTAAGAAGGCGGGCCATAATGCAAAGTCAGCATTGGCAAAACCGGTCGTGGTGGCGATGGAGACGGTTTGGAAAAGTCCGTAACGAAACGCTTCTTCAAAGGTCGGATAGACTTGATGTAGATAGAGGTAACTGGTGGCAATAAAAACCCCTATAATGAGTAGGCTAATATAGGCTTTAAATTCAGGATCTCGAAAGTAGGAAAAGCCATTCAGGTTGCGAAACGCGGTGAAGTGCAATGCGAAATTAATACCGGATGCGATCATAAAAAATATAGCAACACCTTCAATGCCGGGGCTATTGAAATAACCAATGCTGGCATCATGGGTGGAAAATCCACCAATCGCTACCGTTGAGAAACTGTGCGTGAATGCATCAAACCAATTCATCCCCGCGAGCCAATAACCGATAGCACAAGAGAGGGTTAGACCGACGTAAATGTACCAGAGTGCCTTGGCGGTTTGTGAAATGCGTGGCGCAATTTTTGTATCTTTCACCGGGCCGGGTGTTTCCGCGCGGTAGAGTTGCATGCCCCCAATACCTAACATCGGTAATATGGCAACGGCTAATACTATAATCCCCATGCCCCCCATCCATTGGAGTTGTTGGCGATACCAGAGAATAGCATGTGGCATATAATCTAGGCCGGTTAGAATCGTTGCACCAGTGGTCGTTAGACCAGAGAAGGACTCAAAAATAGCATCGGTCAAACTTAATGGAACTTCTTTTTCGATGTAAAAGGGCAATGCCCCGACAAATCCCAGTACCGTCCAGAACATGACAACGATTAAAAAACCATCACGAATCTTTAGTTCTTGTTTTGAATTGCGCACCGGATACCAAAGCAGTAATCCCAGTACCAATACGCCGATTAAAACTTTAACAAAGGAGAGGAGTGCGCCATCTTGATAAAAGAGTGCAATCAGGACCGGTGGCACAAGGCTCGCACTAAAGACCATTAATAATAAGCCAAGTACTTTTAAGATAATTTTAGAATGCATTGTGGGAGATTAACCTTTCATCATCAATTAAACCGAACATCTGTTGATCATTTTCCATGCTTTAACCTAGAACCAACTTTGTTTCGCTTCGGGCGAGAAGAGTTTGGATATTTCCGCAGAACTTTTAGGATCCGTTAAAAAAAGAATAACATGATCTTTGGCTTTGATTTCCAAACTACGATGGGCGATTATCACTTCTTGTTCACGGATAATACAGCCGATTGTAATGTCACTAGGCCAAGGGATATCACCGATTTTTTGACCAATAATCGCTGAACTGTTTTCACTGCCATGGGCAATGACTTCCATAGCTTCTGCGGCACCACGTCTTAAGTTCGCCGCTTTTACGGTGTCACCTTGGCGCATATAATGCAATAAATTACTGGTGGTGATGCTGTCTGCAGAGATGGCGACATCAATACTGTTGAGTTGAATCAGTTCAACATAGGATTGATTGTTTACCAGTGCGATAACCCGCCTTACACCGAGTTTTTTAGCGAGCATTCCGGAGATGATATTGGCTTCATCGCTATTGGTCACGGCCACAAACAGGTCTATCTCGTCAATGTTTTCTTCTAAAAGAAGGTCTTTATCCGAGACATCCCCATGGATTATGATGGTTCGGTCAAGTGTTTCGGCGACTTGACGTGCTTGTTCCATATTGCGATCGATGAGTTTTACTTGGTGATTGGATTCCAGTGCTTGCGCTAAACTGAAACCTATATTACCGCCCCCGCCAATCATGATATTACGAGAAGGTTTTTCTTTTTTCTGACGTAGCTCAGCAACGATTGTAGAGATATGTTTAGGTTCTGCCAAAAAGAAAACTTCATCACCCTCTTGTATGATGGTGTCACCGGTTGGCATGACCACTTCATTACGTCGATAGATAGCGACAATACGAGTTTTGGTGTTGGCTGGAAGGTGTTCTTTAAGGGTGCGAATTTTATTGTTGACCAACAAGCCATCGGCGTAAGCACGCATCGCAACCAGACGGACCTTACCTTCCGAAAAGTCGATTACCTGCAGAGATCCCGGTAAATCAATAAGCTGTAATATATAGTTTGTGACCAAGCTTTCCGGACTAATTAAGACGTCGATGGGAATAGCATTTTCATTATTTTTATCAAACAATTCTGGATGGTCTAAATAAGAGCGGCTACGCACTCGCGCAATTTTAGTACCGGTTTTGTGCATATTGTGGGCCAGCTGACAAGCAACGATATTGGTTTCATCATTTTGAGTCGCTGCAATTAACATATCGGCATCTTCCAAACCGGCTTGCGCGAGTATGTCAGGATGCGATGCGTGACCACAAATGGTACGAATATCTAAGCGGTCTTGAAGCCTTTGTAAATGCAGTCTGTCTAGGTCAACCACCGTTACATCATGATTTTCATTGGCCAGTAACTCTGCAAGAGAGGAGCCTACTTGACCAGCGCCTAAGATTACGATATTCATAGTTTTATGTCTTTGTGTTTAAAGAAGCCTGGATTGATGCAAGGCCTCTTAAAGTGGTTTTAAAGTCTGTAGAAAACCATTCTACAGACATTTGAGTCGCTTTATGTGGGGTTTTTGGGGTCGATTCCAAGGGCTTTCAATTTACGGTAGAGGTTGGTTCGATCAATGCCTGAGCGTTTTGCGGTTTCAGAGACGTTCCCACCGGTTTCTCGAAGCAACTGACTTAAATAGGCGCCTTCCAGCTTATCTTTAACCTCTTTTAAAAGCAGTGAAGTATCCACTGTAGAGTCCTGCTCCACGGTATTATCGATTTTCTGTAAGGCACTTTTGATTTCAGAGTCAGTGACTTCGCCACGACCTAAAATAAGGATGCGTTGAATTAAGTTTTTCAACTCTTTTAGGTTGCCTGGCCAACCGTATTGACGCAAAACGTTCTGTGCGGGTACGCTGAAATGGCGGTATTCGAGTGTTTCTTGTGTGACAAAATAATTTACAAAATAGTCCACCAACTCCGGAATGTCTTCCGTGTGTTGGCGCAAAGCCGGTAGGTGAATAGGCATCACTTTTAAGCGTTGGTAAAGGTCTTCTCTAAAGTTTCCTTTGCTTACGGCTTGTTCCAAATCATTTTTAGATAAAGCAATCAAGCGGATATCCATTGCAATCGCATCACTTACAGGCGTGGCTTGGTAGACTTGCTTCTGTATTAAGGTCGCTAGAATATGCTGTGAATTGGCGGAGAGTTGATCAAGGTTGGCAATCACCAGGGTACCGTTATGAGCCTCTCGCAATAGTTTTTTTAGCGGGTCTTTGGCAACTTCATCTGTTAATCGGTTGAAGTCAATCGCAGAGATCTCCACGAAGGCATGATCTTTACGACTACTCGTCTTGTGTAACGCTCGAGCGATGTGGTGTTTGCCTGAACCGGGTTCGCCACTGATTAAAATCGGCATGGTGAACTTAGAGAGGCGTTCAATGGTCTCTCGGAGTTGAATAATACTTTTACTTTTGCCGACGGGTAAAAATTGTTCAGGTTGTTTCTGTTTGAGCTGGCGATTTTCTTGATTTAATCGGTTGTGTTCAAGCGCGCGCTCTGCGGTAACAATCAGTTTAGCGAGTGAAAGCGGCTTTTCTAGGAAATCGTAGGCGCCTAATTTTGTCGCTTCTATAGCCGTTTCAATAGTGCCATGGCCAGACATCATAATGACCTTAGCATGATCTAAAACATGTTCCTTTTGCATATCGGCAAGCAGTGAAATACCATCGATATCCGGCATCCAAACATCGAGGAAGATGACGTCAGGCAATGTTTTACGCCAGGCATTTTGGGCTTGCACGCCATTTGCGGCGGTTTCAACTCGATAACCTTCTTCAATAAAAATCTCTTCCATTAAATTTCGGATGTCTTTTTCGTCATCGACAATTAATAGCTTACCAGCTTTCATTTAGGTCCTTCGTTTTCACTCGATATTACGGGAAAAGTAATTATAAAACAGGTGCCTTCATTCTGTGAGGAATTAAGCGTAATTTTACCATGGTGCTCTTCGACAATCTTACGCACAATCGCCAAACCTAAACCGGTACCTTTAGGTTTGTCAGAGGCATAGGGCTCAAAAATCCAGTTCTGCGACTCTTCTGGTATCCCTGGTCCATTATCACAGATGCGTAGAGTGATGTTTTCACTGTCTTGACAGAGTGTCGTGATTTTTATGCGAGGTAGTATGGTGTTTACGGTCGCTTCAATGGCATTCTTTATGAGATTGTGCAAAAGCTGTCGCAAGCGTGCACTGTCCGCTAATATCAAAGGACACTCTTGTGCGAGATCTACGGTGACTTTCCAGGTGGCGGAAGGGGAGCGATACATTTCTGCAATATCCGTTATTAGACGGTTAATATCGGTTTGTTGTAAGAGTACCTTAGGCGTGTCAGCATAGTCTGAGAAGGCTTGAACCAGAGTTTGCATGGTCGACACTTGTTCAATGATGGTATTGGTCATTCGTGCCAGTAACGATTGATCTTCAGCGTCCAGTTTGGTGTGGAGTTTGTAATTTAGGCGCTCTGCCGAAAGTTGAATGGGCGTCAGAGGGTTTTTAATCTCATGTGCCAAACGGCGTGCAACATCACTCCATGCGGCATTTAACTGTGCTTGAACCATCTCGGTAACATCGTCTATAACAATGACATAGCCGCCTATCTTCTTATCTATACTCGGCAAGGTCGAACCATGAATCATCAGTATTTTTTGACCTTTTTTACAAACAAATTCTTGTTGAAAATTCCAAGGTGTAGCGCCTTGTTTGAACATAGGAGTGATGTTTGCAAACAGTTCATTTAAATGGGTGTTTCGTTCATGTTTAATCCATTCATCGAGGCGTTCTCCTATATGGCTCGCTAAATCGGTATTGAGAATTTGTTGCGCGGCATCATTGGTGGTGCGAATTCGCAAATTCATGTCGAGAGTGAGTACGCCGCTGGTGAGGTTTTTTATCACGGCTTGTAGGTAGAGTTTTTGAACTTCGGTCTGTTGGTGACCGATTTTAATGTCGGTTCTGGCTTTGGATATTCGCTGAATCATATCATTAAAAGATTGGGTTAAATCACCAAACTCATCATTGTTTTTGATGGACATCTTGACGCTGTAATCCCCTTCAGAAACTGCTTTTGTGCCGCGCGCTAAGGTACGAATAGGTCGGGTGAAGTTTTGTACGGCCTGAATAGTAAAAAGCACGGCTGTGACTAGGGTCAATAGTAATACCATGGATAGAATCAGTATGAAACTGGCGGTTAATGGTCCTTTTAAATAAGAAAGTTCTTTGTATTGACCGGCGGCAATGGCCACGGATTCTGCAAGTTGAGTCATATTGCTGGGAATGGGGAATAGGACCTGTAGGGCATAGTTTCCAGATAAATCGAGATCGGAGAATGGAATAATGACTCGGATAAACTGCCCTTCTGACCCTGGATCTTGATGGGTTTCAATCGCAGCATAAGTTTTTTTCTGACGGATTTGTTGGAAAAGGTTGTCTCCTGGAGCGAGTGGTAAAGCGTCACTGATTTCGGCGCTACTGAAGGCAATAAGTTGTTGGTTGGAGTGATACAAAGCGACTTCTTGAGCATTCAATAAAGTCCGAAGTTTACTGACTTCAATAATGGGTGAGATGGCGAGTGACTGACTTTTATCCTTGACGGCGGCAAGTGTCAGATTGAGCATATCACGGGTTTTATTGTCAAGTGAGGTACGTACCAGAGCCGAGGCATTCTTCAACGCTGTCTCGGTTTTGACGTCAAACCATTGGTTAATACCTTGCTGGATAAAGGTCAGAGAAAAGTAAAAAATAATCGCAATCGGAATGCCCAGCATTAAGGTCGCAATGGTCGTTAAGCGGATGGTTATCTTGCTGCCAGGAACATTTCTTTTGCGTTGTAATCTTAAGCCCCACAGGGCTTTAAAGAGTACGAACAGCAGTACACCGACACCCCCGAAGGTGGTGAATAATAGGGTTGAATAGGTGTCTGCGAAGCTGGATGCGTTTTGTAAAATTTGACTCATAATCACGAGTAAAATCAACAATGCACCAGAAATGAGAGTAATCCAACCATACTGTTTTAAAAAACGCCAAAACTTAGAGCTCATTGGTTGTTATTCCATTCACGGTTCATTAATTTATCGATCTCTGTTGTCTTATCATCAGATTGAGTTGAGGTCTCCACTATAACCAACTTCCTGGTGTTTGTATGTCGACTTCGAACCAACCACTATCCAATTGCCAGTGGCTTTTAAACAGTGATTCCATTAATAAGGGGGCGGGGAGTTGCCAGTGATCCAATGAGATTCTCATTTTTAGAGTGTAGTGCTGTTTGGGGTGTAATTCTGCAAGATTGATAATCGGAAAACTTTGCAACGTGCCCAAAGTCAGCAAGGCCGACTCTAACGTTGTAAAGCTTTGTGTCTTAAGATTGCGCGAGTTATAAAGGAAATAACGCTGGTTCACACCCTCGACATAAAGATGGGTCTGATATTCAATCGACACTCGAGTACGATCATAATCGAAACCCAAACGTTGGTTTTTTTCTAGGAGTCTGATTTCGGTTTTAAAGGTTAGCGGAATTTCATGATTTATGGCGGTGACAATGGCTTCAGGAAGTTTGAAGCGACTCTCTGAGTCGAGAAGTAGCTTTTGATCTTGTTGATAATCGCTGACCCTCATAATCATGATTTCATCACTGGCTTGTACCTTGGTCGTGAGGCTAGCCATAAGGCTCGTTATGCTGACGACACCGATAAAACTCAGAAAAACAGTCTTGATAAAAGTGGTTTTTAAGGCGTTTTCTAAATGACCAGGCCTGGTGAACTCTTTGCACCGAACTCTTAAGCGAAAAGCCAGAGGTTTTCTTATGGGGCTTGATGTAGGTGTAATAGAGTTCATAGAGTTAGAGTTTTTCAAGCAAACAGTAGAAAAATCCATCCATGCCAAACGTGCCTGGCAATATTTGGCGACCTGGTGTGTCGGAGTCTTGCCCCCAATCCGCTTCAATTGGAATCTCCTTTGCCGTGGATTCTTGTGCGAGGAAGTGCTGCATTTGCAACGTATTTTCTTGCGGCAAAATAGAGCAGGTGGCATAAAGCAGCTTGCCGCCCGGTTTTAATAAAGGCCATAAAGCTTTTAAAATATCTGCCTGGATTGAGACAACCTCTTCAATATCTTCTTCGGTGCGATGCCATTTGATATCGGGATGGCGACGAATAATCCCTGTGGCAGAACATGGAGCATCCAGTAAGATTTTGTCAAACAATTGGCCATCCCACCAAGTGTCTGGCAGGGAGGCATCGCCTGCTTGATATTCGGCCTCCAATTCTAAACGATGGAGGTTTTCAGCCAAACGATCTAAGCGTTCAGGCTCTTTCTCCAAGGCAAAAACCTTCGCTTCATTATTGGATAATTCCAGCAAATGAGTGGTTTTACCGCCGGGAGCGGCACAAGCATCCAGAATGCGTTCACCTGGCTGCGGAGACAGTATATTGGCCGCCTGCTGAGCTGCAGGATCTTGCACACTAAAGCCGCCTTCCTCATAGGTCGGCAGGCTGGTGATGTCTGCACCTTGCAGTAATACTATGCCCTGCGGTGCTATAGGATGAATTTCGGCGGCAATATCTGCTTCAGTCAATTTGAGAAGGAGCGCTTCTCGAGTTTGTTGAATCGTGTTCACACGTAGGGTCAGAGACGCAATTTCATTGTTAGCGGCTAGAACTTTTTCCCACTCATTGGGATAGGCTTTGCGAAGTTCTCTTACCATCCATTGAGGATGCGCATACCGAAAGGCTGGTTTTAAGTCGACTTCAGCACAAATCGCTTCTTTGTCACGTAAAAAAGTCCGTAACACCCCATTCATTAGCGCTTTGGCCCATGGCTTTTTAAGCTTAGGCACGAGTGCAACCGTTTCTGATACGGCTGCATGTTCAGGGGTTTCCATATACAGAATCTGATACAAACCGAGCAAAATAAGCTGATTGACATCTTCGTCTTTGGCTTTGAGTTTTTTCTTGAGCAGATGGCTACGAATGGCTTCTAATCGATACTGCCAACGTAAAGTCCCCAACACTAAGTTTTGAGTGAAGTTACGTTCTCTTCGGTCAGAGAATTGCGCTAAGCCTTCCGGTAGAACCTGACTTAAAGAACGCCCTCCATCAATGACCGCTAAACAGATTTTAAGCGCGATAAAGCGGCTATTAAGTGCGGGACTATTGTTCTGATGTTGACTCATTTAAAACACGCTCCAATTACCGGGCGCGACTGGGCAAAGTCATAGGCGGACATCATTTTCTTTCCGGAAGGCTGAATTTGTTGCAATAGAATTGGCTGAGTTCCCGTCATAATGACGATGCCTTCCTTATTGATTGAAAGGACCAGGCCTGGTCTGTTTTGACTGAGTACACCTTCGTCTGCATGCTGGGTAAGTTCTATTAGTTTGTCATGGGTGAGCTGCTTCGCTTGCCCGATTCTCAATGGCTTATCTTGAAAATTGGTAAACGCGATTGGCCAAGGGTTAAAGGCTTGTATTTTACGCACAATGGCGTCCGCAGGCTGAGACCAGTCGATTTCCGCTTCCGCCTTACTGAGTTTGTGGGCATAGGTGACCAGGCTTTCATCCTGTTTTTCAGGTTGCAGTCTCTGACTTTGCAAAGCACTCAAGGTTTCCATTAAAGCTTGTGAACCTAAGTGGCTTAAACGGTCGTGTAACGCTTGGGTATTATCTTCAGGAGTGATTTCAGTGACGACTTTATGGAGCATCTCTCCGGTATCCAAACCACTGTCCATTTGCATAATGGTGACACCACTCTGGGCATCACCTGCTTCAATCGCGCGTTGAATCGGCGCGGCACCGCGCCATCTCGGCAATAAAGAGGCGTGTATATTTAAGCAACCAAAGGTTGGCATTTCCAATACGGCTTTTGGCAGAATTAAGCCATAAGCGACGACCACCATGAGATCCGCCTTTAAATTGGCCAGTTGTTCACAGGCCTCAGCAGTTTTGAAATTTTCAGGTTGGAATACCGGTAGACCATGCTCTAACGCCACGGCTTTAACCGGACTGGCCGTCAATTTACGACCTCGTCCTGCTGGACGGTCAGGTTGTGTATAGACGCCGACAATTTCATGTTCTGAATCGAGGAGTGCCTGTAAAGGTTCCACTGAAAATTCAGGGGTGCCTGCAAAGAGTATTCTTAACGGCTGTGACGTTGGAGATGAGACGTTTTCAGTCATGGGCATTATTTATTTAGGACTCTTGTTGGAGAAGTGATTTTCGGAATTTTTGAATGGCACGGGCACGTTTCAGACCAGAAAGATGGTCAATAAACATTTTGCCATTCAGATGATCAATCTCATGTTGAATGCAAACGGCCAATAACTCACTGGCTTCGAATTCTATGATATTGCCTTCACGATTCATGCCTCGAACTAAAACCTCACTAGGACGCGTGACACTGGCGTAAATTCCCGGCATAGAGAGACAGCCTTCTTCCCACTCAATAGTCCCGGCACTTTTGAGAATTTCCGGGTTGAGTAAAGCAATCGGTTGATCATTGCTCTCAGAGATGTCTACGACAATTAAACGTTGTTGCACGGCAATTTGTGGTGCCGCCAAACCAATGCCGGGGGCATCATACATCGTATAAAACATGTCATCGATGAGTTTGTCTAAGTCATCCGTCATTTCTGGGATGGGTGTACAGATTTCTCTTAAGCCTGCTTCAGGGTAGAGAACGATATCAAGTTTTTCCATAGTGTTGTTTTGCGCTTCAGTTATACTTGGTTTAATCAATTCACATATTATAGCGAACTATGTCAACTTTTTCTGATTTACCCAACTTTGATCTTCCTGATTTACTGGCATTGCACCTGAGCCATGTTTCTTTGAAGCAGCTGCAAGAGATTCTAGTCTACTTTGGCTCGTTGCATTCTGCGATTAGTGCGGGTGAAAGTGAGTGGAAGAACAGCGAGATTCTCTCTAAAAAGCAGCTGGAAAGCTTCATGTTAGCAGAACGACCAGGCCTGGTCGATTTAGCTTTGGAATGGGGAGAACGGCCTCTGCAAAGTCACCTCTCTATTGGTTCTACTAATTATCCGGATTTGCTTGCCTCGATTGATGATGCTCCGATTTTATTAGCCGCCAGAGGTAATGTAGCGTTACTCAGCGATCCTCAGCTGGCGATTGTCGGCAGTCGTCACGCCTCTAAGCAAGGGGTGAATATTGCCAAAGATTTTGCCCAGCATCTTTCAAATCAAGGGTTGACCATTACCAGTGGGTTGGCCTTAGGCATTGATGCTGCAGCACATCAAGGTGGGCTGCAAGGCTTGGGTAAAACGGTGGCGGTGATTGGTACTGGGTTGGATCGTATCTACCCTGCGGCTAACCAAACGCTTGCGCGACAAATTGCCGAAGAGGGTCTGATGATTTCAGAGTTTCCTCTAGGGACACCTCCATTAGCGTTCAATTTCCCACGCCGCAATCGCATTATCAGTGGGTTAAGTGTGGGTACGCTGGTGGTTGAGGCGGCTCTAAAAAGTGGCTCTTTGATTACGGCAAAAACCGCGATTGAACAAGGCCGGGAAGTCTTTGCTGTACCGGGTTCAATCAATAATCCATTAGCGAAAGGCTGTCACCAACTGATTAAACAGGGGGCAAAGTTGGTAGAGTCTGGGCAAGATATTTTTGAAGAGCTCTCTGCTTTGATTGAATTCTCTTTGGCACCCCAAAAGCCTGTTTCTGATAGCCAGCAGTTACCTTTTAAATGGCAGGGTCAGGCTGATAAGTTACCTTCATCGAAGTTGCCAATTTTAGAGCACGTTGGTTATGAACCAATAGGGTTGGATGAGTTGGCCGTGCTGAGTAAAAGCCCTGTGTCAGCGATTCAAGGGCAATTGATGATGCTAGAGTTATCGGGTGATATTGAGGCCATGTCCGCAGGACGTTGGCGAAGAATTTCGTAATAGCTTGTAACAGAGAGAACTCCGTTATGGTCTGTTGCTGTTTTGTCAGGCCTCAAGTTCTTTTAAGTGAGATGAATTCTAGCGGTCACTTTCGAGCCGTTATCCTGATACTCTAATTCATTAAAGCTTAATTTATTGGCAATCATAATGCCACGGCCATGATTATCCATGGCTCGCTCAATAGAAAAATCTAAATAGGCCAAAGGGTCAAAGCCATTACCTGTATCTGAAATCGTAAATTCCAGATTTTCAGAGGTTCGATTAAAAATAACAGTCACTCTTTTTTCACAATTTTCTGCTAAAGCCAGTCGTCTAGCAATCTCTTTTTGTAAGCCGCCGGTTTTGATTAACTCAGTTTTTTCAAGATAAGAGATATTGAGGTTGCTGTGCTCAATCGCATTCAGCATCAATTCAAATAAACCCACGCTGGTCTCTTTAGGGGCGGGAGTAATATACGCTAATACCGAAGAGAGGCTTCTGGCATCATCAACGGTTTTAATCTGAAAATGAGCTTGTTGAACAAGAGGGCGCATATTTTCAATGTCCGTAATACGCTGAGTTAATTCTTGATGGCTAGTAAATCCCGTTAAAGCGGCATTTAAAACAGATAAAAGTAAGTCTTTGGTGAAGGGCTTTAAGAGATAGAAGTAAGCCCCATTTTCCAGACAGTGCTGAATTTCTCGTGTGTCGTGGCTGTTGGTTTGGAAAATGGCCGGAACAATGGCATATTGACTGTCGTTTTTTAAAGCCTGTAACAGCTTTAGGTTTTGCAGAGTTTGTTGATGGTTATGAGATTCATCAAATAAATAAGCGTTGTAAAAAGCTGCAGGTTTTTCAAAGATGAGTTGCTGGGCGGCGGCAGAGCTTTTTACAAAAGTTAGTTGAAAGCCTTCTTCTTCGAGTATAGTACGCAAAAATTCTTCAGAATTCTTGTCTGAACCAATCAATAAGAGTTGTATTGATTGATGTTGAATGATGTCTTGAGAAGCGCTAATGACCATGATCTTTTTCGTCTGTAGTTAAAATATGGCTCTATGTGAAATAGAGTGGGTAGTTGAATTTCAGTTTTCCGCATAGGAAATAAATCATGTTGATGAAATTCCCGATATTGCGATAGCCTCTGGCGCGTCTTTTGGCTAATTGCACCTTACTATTAATGCCTTCCAAAATACCGTTGCTAATACGCGACTCGACAAAGTGAATAATTCCAGACCAATGTCTTTTGACCGTTTTTGCAAAAGCCATAAAGGCGGGAATAGTTGACTCTTCGACCTCTCTGCACCAGTTGGTCAGGAACGTCGTTGCCGCCACTTTATTTGGCATGTCCCATACATCATTGAACAGCACTTTCAATCGGTATGCCTTGCCTAGAGTGGGGTAAAGCTCAAGCATGTCTGATAATGACTTTTCCTGTTTATCCGATAAGTTTTGTCGGTTTTTCAAAAACGTGTACTTATGTCCTTTTAAGTCATCATGCTCAATACGTTCAATTCTGCGCACCTGATCCATGGCTTTATTAAGCAATTTGACGACATGAAACCGGTCGTAGGTGATCTCCGCATCTGGAAATGAGTGTGCCGCCCCAGCAATAAAGGCGGGTGACAGATCCATGCTGAGTTGCGTGATCTGCTCTTTTTTAACCCCTTTAGAGTCAAGGTGTTGTTGAATGTTATGCAAGGTTTCCTTACCTTTCCCCTTACAGGCATGAATGACGCGAGAGGCCTCTAAATCTACGCCCAACGTGACGTATTTATGTCCTTTACGTGATGAGGTCTCGTCCACGCCAAGTTGAGTAATTGAGGATAAATCATCAGCTTCTCGCGCTTGACTGATCCAGTGATTAAATAGCGTCCATACCCGTTGCGGGTTAACGCCTAGCWCTGTCAG
>VCMI01000048.1 GCA_006222135.1 Thiomicrorhabdus sp.
AAGCCATTTCAAATTCCTGATTATTTGCTTTTTACAATCCACGTTTTTTAAGGAGGGTAGACTAATACCAAGCGATTGTGCCACTTCTGCAAATGAGGTGTGACTATCTCGACTCAGTGCTTTCTCAACGGATTGTATTTTAAAGGATGTCGTGTATCTTTTTCTCATAGTATTGACCTCTATTTTAATAAAAACTAGAGGCGACAACTATCCTGACACAGGGGGCTTACTAGTTGAATCTATGTCTTTAAAAAAACTGTCTTCGAGTGTTAAATCAATTTTATAGAGCGGCTTTAATTAAGTTCATCATTTTTATTTTAATTGTTTGTTAAGTGAATATAATGGTGCTCTTTTGGGTAAAATTGCCTTTAAATAAAGAAGTGAATAGCGTTTGTCGTGGATTTCATCGACGTCAACGACATAATGAGTGAGTTGTTTTAACTGTTTAGTGAATCCAGCGGATTTAAAAGCGTTTAAACAAGAGGGAGTGATTTTGATTAGATTGTGGTTAGTGGTAATTGTTTTGACAGTGATAAGCTGGCTGGTTTTGAAATTAGCCCAGAAGTCTATTCACTTGGGTTGGCTGTTTTTATTCTGGGTTGGAGTGATATTTGGGACAACTCTGTTGTTGTATGGTCTTTCAGTTTTGTTGGCAGGCGTTTAGCGCCCTAGCCCAAAAACTTTCTAGTGTTCAGGCTCGCTTTTAAACTCTTCAAGCATTCTCTGGAAACTCAAGTAACGACTGTAGGCTATCTCTCCTGATTCAACCGCGTCTTTAATAGCACAGTGCGGTTCTATGCTGTGGGTGCAGTTGTTGTATTTACACTGTCCTAAGAAGGGTGCAAAGTCGGGATAGTAGCTTGCGAGCTCATTGGCTGAACAAGCCGTTGGGCTAAACTGGCGAATGCCTGGAGAGTCGATGAGATTTCCGCCATCTTTTTGGGATTCATCCATGCTGGGTAGGTGATACAGAATGCTGTTGGTTGTCGTATGCTTGCCCAGGCCGGTGGCTTCAGAGAGTGTACCGACTCGGATTCCTAGATCTGGAATCAATGCATTAATCAGAGAAGATTTTCCTGCGCCTGATGGTCCAACAAAAACACTATTTTTGTCATCCATAAAGCTGCGCAACTCTTGCAGCCCCGCCTGCGAGATGGTTGAGGCGGGAAGGATTTCAATTCCAAGTTCCGTATAGGGTTCCAATAAAGCCGCAATGGTATCCCAATCTTCTTCGTCTTCTAATAGATCGACTTTGTTGATGATGATAAGAACCGGAATGTCTAGCTGGGCCGCGCCCACTAAATAACGGTCAATCATATCAGGATGAATGCCTGGTAATACCGGCATCACGATACCGATAAAATCGATATTCGCTGCGATCATTCGAGTTTGGCCTCTAAAGCCCGGACGGCTAAATTCATGAGTACGCGGTAAAACACTGATGACAACGCCAGTACCTGCCTCAATGTCCGTTTGCCAAAGGACCCGATCGCCTGCAACAAGTTTCCCTAAATGCTGACGGATGGCACACTTAAAATGTTCACCCGACTCCGCTTCCACCAGAACGCGTTTACCAAAGCTGGTAATGACCAGGCCTGGTTGTTCTGCGCCTAATAAACTCGTATCTGAGGTTTCTTTTGACAGAACACTCGACGAGTCACTCCCTTTGTCTTCAGGCGTTTTCTTTTGTCTTTTGGTTTTGACTCGGCGGGTTTGCTGGTCAGTAAGTTTGCGTTTGGCCATAAAGCGATTGAAACCTTATTCTTATGTGAAGCTAAAGTGAGAAACTTAATGTGAGACTAACCTAATAATAACCAGAAGGTTGAAGTCGGCTAATCACTTGATGTCAGTTAATCCAGTAGAGCGTTAATTTTAGCGGCCATAATCATATCGTTATTGGTCAAGCCTTTGGCATTATGCGTTGTCAATGTGATTTTTGCACTGTTGTAGCCAAAACAAATTTGTGGATGATGATCTTCTTTATGCGCCAACCAAGTGACTGCATTTACAAAAGCGGTGGTCTGATAATAGTTTTTAAAGTTAAAGGATTTGGATATGCTGACATAGTTTAGCGGTGCATCCCAGCCAGTTAAGTGGCTTAGGTTACTTTCAATGGCTGGGATGATTAAAGGCTTGGAGCCTTTAGGCATCTCTTCACAGCGTTGCTGAGCCAGTTCTTGTGATAGAGTCATTTTTGATGTCATCTCTCTAATTCCTAAATGCGTTTGATGGTGTGTTTTGTTATTAATTTCTATTGGTTGTTCTTGCCGATTAACGTTTTTAAGTGGTCAATACGAATTTTAGCGGGCGGATGACTGTCATGGTAAGCCGAAAAGCTCGGGTCAGGCGTTAAGGTACTCGCATTGTCACTATACATTTTCAGTAAGGCAGAAATCAGATGCTCAGCACCAACATGTTCAGCGGCAAACGCATCGGCTTCAAATTCATGTTTACGGCTTTTAAGTGCACTGATAGGTCCCATAAAAAAGAAGAGTGTTGGTACGGCGGTCATAAACAGCAGTAGGGCAATTGCAGGGGTTTGTGAACTCATCCCTAAGCCACTGTAAAACAGTGGTAACTGAATCAGCCAGCCTAATAAGGCTAATCCTGCTAGGGTCAAGACAGTGCTTTCAATTAACTTTTGGCGAATATGGCCATGTTTAAAATGTCCAAGTTCATGTGCTAAAACCGCTTCAACTTCTTCTGGGCTGAGTTTCTCTAATAGAGTATCAAAGAAGACGATACGTTTGTTTTTGCCCATGCCCGTAAAGTAAGCATTGCCGTGACCCGAGCGCGAAGATCCGTCCATCACAAAAATGCCGTTAGATTCAAATCCGGTGCGTTCGAGCAACTTGCTAATGCGCAACTTCATTGCTTCATCTTCTAATGGTGAGAATTTATTGAAAATTGGCGCAATCCATTTTGGGTAAGCCCACATTAAAAGAAACTGAAAACCCATCCAAACAACCCAGGTATAAAACCACCAGGCCTGGTCGATATAACTCGTCATAATGCTGATAACCACCCAGATAAGCGGGACACCCAGTACGACCATTAATGCCCATTGCTTTAATAAATCTGTTAAAAAATTCAGCGGGGTCGTTTTATTGAAACCAAATTCAGCTTCGATTTTAAAGGTACTCATAACCGAAAAAGGCAGATGTAATAGGGAGACAAACCAAAGGGTAGAAAGCAAAAACGCCACATCTCGCCAAACCGGTTCTAATGCGGTGGTTAACCAGAGGTTATAGATGTCTTGAAAGCCACCGCCTAATGTCATAAATAACAGAATCGCGGCATCATAAAACAGTCCCAAGCGACTTAGCTGCAATTTAGCGCGGCTGTAATCAGCGGCTTTTTGATGTGCTTCTAATGTCACGACTTCACTAAATTCTTCAGGTACGCTATGGCGATGCTTACCGATATGGAATTGGTTTTTGATATTAAGCCAAACTTCAATCAAGACGTTTAGGCTTAAGGCGAATAAGAATAAAGGGGTAATCCAGTTCATAAGGCTCTTTCTACAGTTTAGAAGATGGGTTTTCTATTTTTAAAAGGGTTTTTTACGTTAATATAACGATATATTGTATGTGAAAAGAGAGCCTATTATGAAGTCTGATAAAAATTTAATTTGGATTGATTTGGAAATGACCGGATTACAACCAAAAACAGATCGAATTATTGAAATCGCAACCGTGGTGACAGACAGTGAATTGAATGTCCTGGCGGAAGGGCCAGTGTTGGCGATTCAAACGGAACAATCGGCACTTGATAGTATGGATGAGTGGTGTACCACGCATCATGGGAAATCCGGATTAACCAAAAGAGTTCAGGAAAGCACCCTGTCGATGCAAGAGGCCGAACGCTTAACTGTTGAGTTCTTAAAGCAATATGTGCCAGCAGGTAAGTCTCCAATGTGTGGTAATAGTATCTGCCAGGATCGTCGTTTTATGGTCGAGCAAATGCCTCTGTTGGAAGTGTTTTTCCACTATCGGAACCTGGATGTGAGTACGCTGAAAGAGCTGGCGAGACGATGGGCCCCTAAAGTCTATCAATCGCATAAAAAAAGTGGCGCGCATTTGGCTTTGGCCGATGTTCATGAATCGATTGATGAGTTACAACACTATCGTAAGTATCTTCTTTTAAAAGAATATAGAACTTAATTTAACCTGATTCATTACATTATGTAATGAAAAGGGGGGCTTTAAATAAGTGTCATTCCAGTAAACCTGCCTAGCAACGCACGCCAAATAAGCCCTAATGTAATGTCCGTTATGGGTGATATCCCAAATTAAATCTCAGAACAAGCCTTTATTAAAACCTATCAACGCCTAAAACCATTCGTAATTCTGTCATCAATGGGTGGGTGTGATGTTGTCTAAAAATTAAAAACTAGAGAGAGCGACTCGACTAGTCAGTAAAGCCATATGTTTTGTAGAAAAATACAGTACAGTGCCCCAATAAACAGGAATACCATCAATATCACAACATACGATCTAGTAGATTCTACAGTGGTCGATACTCCATATAATGCTGACAAAATTAGATGGGTTTTATCGTGGTTGGACGTTTTTAGAAATTAAATTGAGTCAATTTCTCATCATGTTAAAACTTAATTTACAACACCACTATTTACGTACTAAGTGACCTTTAAAGAAGTTGTTAAGCCTATTTAACTTATTGAACTTATTGAGTTTATTGTTATTTTGTACTTTCAATGTTGGCATAATAAAAACTGATATTGTGACTATCCGCTTTCAAAAAAAGTGTAGTATGAAATTTCGATTTTTGGTTATAAAGCCTGGAGATAGTCATGATGTCAGAATTACAATTTTCTAATAGTTTATATATCAGATTCTTTTCAGAAGTGGGTCTAGAGGATATTCAGTTGGTGGGGGGTAAAAATGCCTCACTTGGCGAAATGTATCAAAGTCTTGTACCTCAAGGTGTACCTGTACCCAATGGGTTTGCAATTACTTCAGATGCTTATAATGCAATTTTAGAAGAGAATGGTCTTTGGGAAAAATTGCACAGTATTCTTGATTCCCTTGATATTGATAACACGAGAGAGCTGCAAAGTTGCGGGAGTGAAATACGTGAGCTGATCTATAACGCTAAATTACCAGAATCGCTATATAAAGAGATGCTTTTGGCGTATGAAGCCCTAACGCACAATCTTGGTAGTGACTTTTCACTCGCCATTCGAAGTTCGGCCACCGCAGAAGATCTGCCTACGGCCAGCTTTGCAGGCCAACAAGATTCATATCTGAATATTTCAGGGTTAGATTCCTATATTGATGCATGCAAGCAATGTTATGCCAGTTTATTTAATGATCGCGCCATTCACTACCGTGCCGAGCACGGATTTGACCACTTTGAGGTGTCGCTCTCAGTAGGAGTACAGCTGATGGTACGTTCTGACTTGGCTTCATCGGGTGTCATGTTCTCTATTGATACTGAAAGCGGTTTTGAAGATGTGGTGTTGATTACCGGTGCTTACGGATTAGGTGAAAATGTCGTTCAAGGTGCGATAGAGCCTGATGAGTTTTATGTGCATAAACCGACCTTTAAAAAAGGGGCTCGCGGGGTCTTAAAAAGACACTTAGGTTCTAAGAAAATAAAGATGATTTATGCGACGGATGCGGGCAGCCATGAGCCGGTGCAAAATATTCAGACATCTATGGATGAACAAAAACAGTATTGCATCACAGATGAGGACGTTTTGCTGTTGGCTGAGTACGCCATCAAAAATCGAAACTTATTACAGTCAAAAGGCCAAAGTGAATCGCCCAATGGATATAGAGTGGGCTAAAGATGGCAGAACAGGAAAGTTATTTGTTGTTCAGGCGCGCCCAGAAACGGTTGTCTCGCAAAAGAAGGGTGGTTTTTTAAAACAGTACACCCTAGAAGAAAATCGTCCAGAACCTTTAGTGACAGGGCGCGCTGTAGGTAATCGTGTGGCCAGTGGTAAAGCCCATGTCATTACTTCGGTAGAGTTTTTGCATGAGTTTCAAGAGGGCGATGTATTGGTTGCGGATATGACCACGCCTGATTGGGAGCCGATTTTGAAAAAGGCCTCTGCTTTAGTCACCAATAGAGGAGGGCGTACTTGCCATGCCGCGATTATTGCACGTGAACTTGGAATTCCGGCCGTGGTCGGAACTGAGTCTGCAACAGAGCTGATTGAACATGGCGCAGGCATCACCGTGAGTTGTGTCGAAGGGGATGAAGGACGGGTTTATGCAACAGAGCTTGAGTTTACGGAAGATGTCATTGATATTGAGCATATAACGATGCCCAAAACTCAGGTAAAGATGAATTTAGCAAATCCGGACCTGGCGTTTAGTCTTAATAAGATTCCGAATGACGGGGTTGGCTTAGCGCGAATGGAGTTTATTATTAGTAACACCATAAAAATTCACCCACAGGCACTTATCAACCCAGAAAAAGTCACGGATGAAAAAGCTCGAGCCGAAATTGCACGGCTGACGGCAGGATTTGATGATGGTCAGGAATTCTTTGTTCATAAACTCACAGAGGGGATTTCAACAATCGCCGCCGCTTTTTATCCAAAAGAGGTCGTTTTACGTTTGTCTGACTTTAAAACCAATGAGTATGCGTCAATGATTGGCGGCGCGGTTTTTGAGGAGCAGGAAGAGAATCCTATGCTCGGTTTCAGAGGTGCCTCGCGTTACAATGATCCGGAATATAAACCAAGTTTTGCACTTGAATGCCAAGCTGTAAAAAGAGCAAGGGAGGGGCTAGGCCTAGATAATCTGATTATTATGGTGCCATTCTGTCGTACCTTAACTGAAGCCGGATTGGTCATTGAAAACTTAGCAGTGAATGGCTTAGTGCGCGGGGAAAAAGGCCTTAAAATCTACATGATGGTCGAGATTCCGAGCAATGTACTGCTTATTGATGAGTTTTCAGAGTTCTTTGATGGGTTTTCAATTGGCACCAATGATTTAACGCAGTTGGTGTTAGGGATTGACAGAGACTCACATAAGGTCGCATTTGCATATGATGAGCGTGACCTGAGTGTCAAAAAGATGGTTAAAATGGCTGTAGAAGGTGCTAAACGTAATAATAAACCGATTGGTATCTGTGGTCAGGCACCTTCAGACTATCCTGAGTTTGCTGAGTTTTTAGTCGAACTAGGCATAGACTCGATGAGTTTAACCCCCGATTCAATTTTAGATACATTACACGTTATTCTAAAAGCAGAGCAGAGTTCCTAAAGCATTTAAATAGGCCCGTTCACTCGTGATTAGGTCATGTGTAAATATCCCTTGGAGCTTTGCAGTGTGATATTTATAACGTATTTTTATATGAATAGCGAACTATAATTTGCACGAATTTTTCTTTAAAGGCTGTCCAGGAGAGCCTTTTTTTGGTAAATATATCTGGAAAATATTTGTTTTTAGTTGTGGGCTCCAGTCCTTTTCCCATCATCCGTTTAAATTTTAGGCCTACATAGCAATTTTATTCAAACAAAGCACGGCTTTGGGTTTATAAAACGGGCAAAATTTTATATAATATCTCCTTTCCGCGTGCAAACCACGCGGGTGTATTAATGAACCTTAGTTAGCCTTTTTGGATCGCCTTTTTTGTCTATTTTAATATCAGATAAAAACAGTCGATTTTTGAAAGGATTTAACGTAATTAAAAGGACCAATGTTGTGGAAATGACTGGTGCTCAAATTCTTGTAAATTACCTAGAAGATGAGGGCGTAGAGCATATTTGGGGGTATCCTGGCGGAGCTGTTTTGCCTATTTATGATGCCCTTGATACAGACGCTAAAAAATTAAGCCATATTTTAGTTCGTCACGAACAGGCTGCAGTACATGCTGCAGACGGTTATGCGCGCTCTACAGGAAAGCCAGGAGTGGTTCTTGTAACTTCGGGACCAGGGGCGACTAATGCCGTCACTGGTATCGCGACCGCCTATATGGATTCAATTCCGTTGGTATGTATTACGGGTCAGGTGGCGACGTCACTGATCGGTTTAGATGCCTTCCAGGAGATTGATACTACCGGGATTACAAGACCAATCGTCAAACACAACTTCTTGGTCAAGAATGTCGATGACCTTGCTATTACGCTCAAAAAAGCATTTTATATAGCAACAACTGGCCGACCTGGCCCAGTTGTGATCGACATTCCGAAAGATGTACAAACCGCCAAAAGCAACTATGCATTCCCACAAGAAGTTGAGATGCGCTCCTACTTGCCTGTAACAAAAGGCCATAGCGGACAGATTAAAAAAGCTGTAGAAATGATGCTTTCTGCTAAACGCCCTATTTTATATACTGGCGGAGGGATCATTTTAGGTGACGCTTCAGCCGAGTTAACTGAGTTAACCCATAAATTAGGATTCCCGATTACCCAAACATTGATGGGCCTGGGCGCTTTTCCAGCGTCAGATAAACAGTCTCTCGGCATGTTGGGTATGCACGGTACTTACGAAGCCAATTTATCAATGCATCATAGTGATTTGATCATTGCCATTGGCTCGCGTTTTGATGACCGTGTCACGGGGAATTTAGAAAAATTCTGTCCCTATGCTAAAATTATTCACGTCGATATAGATCCGGCTTCTATTTCCAAAAACGTATTAGTCGACATTCCGATCGTCGGTCCTGTTAAACAGGTCGTCACTGAGATGCTCTCTATTTTGGAGAAGACTAAACTCAAGCCAGATGAAGAGGCTTTGGCCAAATGGTGGGTCCAGATTGAAGAGTGGCGTGCCACTAACTGTCTAGGATTTGATACATTAGGGGCAAAAATAAAGCCTCAAGCAGCCATTCAAGCTGTTTGGAAAGCGACTAACGGTGATGCGTATGTCTCATCGGATGTTGGTCAGCACCAGATGTTTACGGCACAGTATTATCCATTTGATAAACCGCGTCGTTGGTTAAACTCTGGCGGTTTAGGGACTATGGGGTTCGGTTTACCGGCTGCCATGGGGGCTGCGTTAGCCTTTCCTGATGAAACCGTTGTCTGCGTCACGGGTGAAGGTTCTATTCAAATGAATATCCAAGAACTTTCAACCTGTTTGCAGTATGGATTCGCGGTTAAGATTATCTGTTTAAATAATGGTGTCTTAGGCATGGTTCGTCAATGGCAAGAGTTTTTCTACGAGCGTCGTTATTCAATGTCTTATATGGAGTCTTTACCTGATTTCGTCAAGTTAGCAGAGTCCTATGGCCACGTAGGTGTGCGCATTGAAGATCCGAAAACGATGACCGCGCAATTGGAAGAAGTGTTCTCTGAAAAGTATAAAGATCGTTTGGTGTTTGTTGACCTTATTATCGATAAACAAGAGAATGTCTATCCAATGATTCCTGCTGGTGCAGGCCTTAACGAAATGATTTTGGTATAGGAGCATAAATGAAACATATTATTTCTATGCTAATGGAAAACGAAGCGGGTGCTTTATCGCGCGTTTCAGGGCTTTTCTCAGCCCGTGGCTACAATATTCACGCCTTAACGGTTGCCCCAACGGAAGACGATTCATTATCGCGTTTAACGTTGGTCACCAGTGGGACGGCTCAAGAAGTTGAACAAATTGTTAAGCACCTTAATCGCTTAGTCGATGTCGTTAAGGTCCTGGATTTAACCGAAGGTTCCCATATTGAACGTGAGCTGATGTTGATTAAACTTTCAGCAACGGGTGATTTGCGTGAAGAATATAAGCGTTTAGCTGATATTTTTCGTGGCGACATTATTGATGTTACAACCACCACCTACACGATTCAAATGGTCGGACAGTCTAAAAAGTTAGATGCCTTCATTGGTGCGTTAGATTCCGGATTGATTCTGGAAACAGTGCGTTCAGGAACGGTGGGTGTACTGCGTGGCGAGAAGTGTTTACACGTCTAAGCCTGCTAAACCCCGGAATACTTGACTAAAAATTGTCCGCCCTTAAAATAGCGGATAATCAAAATTCTAAAAATATTATTAACTACGAATATAAAAATATCTTTATATTCAAAAATTTAAAGGTTTTAACATGAACGTTTATTACGATAAAGATTGTAATCTATCTATCATTCAGGGCAAAAAAGTTGCCATCATCGGTTTTGGTTCTCAGGGTCATGCGCACGCCGCTAACCTAAAAGATTCTGGTGTAGATGTGACTGTTGGTCTACGTGCTGGTTCTTCTTCAATTGCTAAAGCGGAAGGTTACGGTCTTAAGACGGCTGATGTTGCGACGGCCGTTGCAGGTGCTGATGTTGTTATGATCCTTACGCCAGATGAGTTCCAATCAGTTCTTTATAAAGAAGAGATTGAGCCTAACATCAAGCAAGGTGCTGTTTTAGCATTCGCGCACGGTTTTGCAATTATCTATAACCAAGTGGCGCCTCGTAAAGATTTAGATGTCATTATGATTGCTCCAAAAGCACCTGGACACACAGTACGTTCAGAATTCGTCCGTGGTGGCGGTGTTCCTGATCTTATCGCAATCCATCAAGATGCTTCTGGTAATGCGAAAGAAATCTCGCTTTCTTACGCTTCTGGTGTTGGTGGTGGACGTACAGCTATCATCGAAACAACTTTCCGTGACGAGTGTGAAACTGATTTATTTGGTGAGCAAGCGGTTCTTTGTGGTGGTGCGGTTGAACTTGTTAAAGCTGGTTTCGATACTTTGGTTGAAGCTGGGTATGAACCTGAAATGGCATACTTCGAGTGTTTGCACGAGCTTAAGTTAATTGTTGATTTGATGTTCGAAGGCGGAATCGCTGATATGAACTACTCAATCTCAAACAACGCTGAGTACGGTGAATATGTAACCGGTCCTAAGGTAATCAACGCTGAGTCTCGCGAAGCAATGCGCATTGCATTGAAAAACATCCAGTCTGGTGAGTATGCTAAGCAGTTCATTCTAGAAGGTCAATCTGGTTACCCATCAATGACTGCTGCGCGTCGTAACAACGCAGAGCACGGCATTGAAGTAGTTGGTAAAAAGCTACGTACAATGATGCCTTGGATTGCAGCGAATAAAATCGTAGATCAAGACAAAAACTAATTTTTTAGCGGCTTGTTTTGCCCAGCTCTGCGTTGGTGTCTGGCTCGTTTAGTAAACCTAAACTTCACCAGAAACCGCCTTGATCTGAACAAAAACGCTCGCTAAAAATGGTTTTATCTAAAACCCCGTATTCTCTTTGAGATGCGGGGTTTTTTATGGTCTAAAGATTAGTGAATTTGAAAGTGACCAAGGCTGGTAGGCTTGTTTTGCCGTTATCTACGTTGCTGATGAGCTCGTTTAGTAGACCTAAACGTCGTCCATCACTGCCTTGATCTTGATAAAAGCGCTCGCTAAAAATGGTTAGTCTAAAACCCGTATTCTCAATTGAGAATGCGGGTTTTTTTATGGCTGAAAATGATGGATTTGAAAGTGACCAGGCCTGGTTAATTTATTATGTAACCGCGCTGAATTATAGAAATCTTTAATGATTTGTATTGTGTTGTAATGTAGATATGTTACATTTGTTGAGGTGGTGTATGGTATAATTAATTCATATTAGAGAATGATTATATAGGTGAAATATGCAAAACAACATTAAATACATTTTGATTTCAGTATTCTTATTCTTTTCAGGTAATGCGTTGGCAAGTGTTGCGGGAGATGAGTTCTTTTATGCCTGTGTAGATCAACATAGTCATCTTGCACCTGAAAATAGTCGATTTTATTGCGCATGTCAGACAGCAAACTTTCAAGAACATGAAGCAAAAGCTCAGAATGGAGAGGCCTTTGACCTTAATAGCGTACAGAAAGCGTGTAAAATAACCATCAATCCATATTATGAATATATGGATAAAATAAAGTTACTTGCTGGCAAAAAAACACAAAACTCAGATTGGACTTCAATGTAAAGACTTGAACTGAGTGCATTAACTAACAGTAAAAACCCCGTAAACGATTCCTTGTTTACGGGGTTTTTTTATGGTTTTTAAAATGACCAGGCCGGGTACTTGACTTAATTACCGATATGATCGGTAGCAAAGCAGAAAATTTGGTTAGGCTGACCAAATGGTGACTTGATTACGGCCATTCTCTTTAGAATGATAAAGCGCTTTATCGGCGTGTTTAACCGTGTGTTGATAATCTGGCTGGCCGTCAAACTCTGCAATCCCCGCAGAAAATGTGATTTGAAATGACGTATTTTCATTAGCTGAGAAACTATACTCACTCAAGAGTTGTGCAATTTGTTCTGTAATGTTTTGAGCTTTTTGCGCGCTACACTCAGTTAGCAGAATTAAAAGGCTCTATGTGAAATAGAGTGGGTAGTTGAATTTCAGTTTTCCGCATAGGAAATAAATCATGTTGATGAAATTCCCGATATTGCGATAGCCTCTGGCGCGTCTTTTGGCTAATTGCACCTTACTATTAATGCCTTCCAAAATACCGTTGCTAATACGCGACTCGACAAAGTGAATAATTCCAGACCAATGTCTTTTGACCGTTTTTGCAAAAGCCATAAAGGCGGGAATAGTTGACTCTTCGACCTCTCTGCACCAGTTGGTCAGGAACGTCGTTGCCGCCACTTTATTTGGCATGTCCCATACATCATTGAACAGCACTTTCAATCGGTATGCCTTGCCTAGAGTGGGGTAAAGCTCAAGCATGTCTGATAATGACTTTTCCTGTTTATCCGATAAGTTTTGTCGGTTTTTCAAAAACGTGTACTTATGTCCTTTTAAGTCATCATGCTCAATACGTTCAATTCTGCGCACCTGATCCATGGCTTTATTAAGCAATTTGACGACATGAAACCGGTCGTAGGTGATCTCCGCATCTGGAAATGAGTGTGCCGCCCCAGCAATAAAGGCGGGTGACAGATCCATGCTGAGTTGCGTGATCTGCTCTTTTTTAACCCCTTTAGAGTCAAGGTGTTGTTGAATGTTATGCAAGGTTTCCTTACCTTTCCCCTTACAGGCATGAATGACGCGAGAGGCCTCTAAATCTACGCCCAACGTCGACGTATTTATGTCCTTTACGTGATGAGGTCTCGTCCACGCCAAGTTGAGTMGTCGTCGTGT
>VCMI01000200.1 GCA_006222135.1 Thiomicrorhabdus sp.
AAAACCAACAGGCCTGTTCGTTTCTGATACAGAATTTTGTAAACGTAATTTTCAGATCTATCTGACGAAATGAAAATTTACTTTACAAAGGTGACTTTTTCACCTGATAATGCATTTTTCAAACTCTAAAACAATCTGACTGGTTTTCAGTAGGCTGTCTGGATTGAGACTTAATGAATCAACACCGAGTCCTACAAAAACTGTGCCATATCAGGATAATCGGAGGGTGCTTGTCCGCACACGACGACTTGTGCAAGCCATTTCTTTTGGCGCCTTCAATGGCCCATTGAATCATTTTCTTCACGCCGTTATCGCGCTCATCATAATCATAAGCGACCAGCTCCGAATCTCGGTCGACACCGAGTATCAGTTGCGTTAAATCATTCGTGCCAATAGAGATACCGTCAAAGTAGGGCGCAAAGTTATCAATCTCCAAGACGTTATTAGGGATTTCGCACATCATATAGAGTTTTAAATCATTTTCCCCACGACGTAAACCATATTTAGCGAGAGTGTTAATGACCTGTTTGGCCTCGGCAACGCGTCTTACAAAAGGCACCATAATAATTAAATTGGTTAAACCCATCAGTTCACGAACTCTTTTAATCGCGAGACATTCCATTTCAAAAGCGGGCTCAAATAGTTTTGAGCTATAACGAGAAGCCCCACGAAAACCAATCATCGGATTCTCTTCTTTGGGCTCAAATTGCTGGCCGCCTAATAAACTGGCGTATTCATTAGATTTGAAATCCGAAAGACGAATCACCACCGGTTTTGGATAAAATGCCGCGGTTAAAGTGCCAATACCTTCCGAGAGTTTTTTAATAAAGAAATCAGCGCCGGATTGGTGGTTTTTAATTAGTTCTAAAATGCGGTTTTTCTGAATGGGATCTTTGACGCGTTCAGGATGCAGTAAAGCCAACGGGTGCGCTTGAATAGATTGATTGATAATAAACTCCATTCGAGCTAGTCCAACACCTTTATTGGGTAGAAAACTTGTTTGAAAAGCCAAGTCTGGATTCCCTAAGTTGAGCATCATCTCTGTTTTAGGCGAAGCTTGTTGGCTAAGGTCGGTTTCAATGACTCGAAAAGGGATTTTACCCGAATAGACGGTACCAATTTCACCCTGCGCGCAAGAGACGGTCACGAAGGGATTGTGCTGTAAAACTTCTGTGGCATGTCCACAGCCGACAATGGCCGGAATACCCAGCTCACGTGCAATAATCGCCGCATGGCAAGTTCGCCCGCCGCGATTGGTGACAATGGCCGAGGCGAGTTTCATAATCGGCTCCCAATCTGGCGTGGTAATGTCAGACACAAGCACTTCGCCTGCTTTAAATTGATGAATATTATTGACGTTTTCAATGACGTTAATTTGCCCTTGGGCATTTTTTGACCGACCGATCGACCTTCTATTAAGACCTCCGTGGTTTCTGGCACTTCAATTTCATAGGTTTTAAGGGTGGTGTCRCTGGCTTGTGAAGTGACTGTCTCGGGTCTGGCTTGCACAATATAGAGCTTGCCGTCTATTCCGTCTTTGGTCCCATTCCATGTCCATCGGTTTGTGATAACCCGCGTGTTCAGAGTAATATTTTTCAATACGGATAGCGTAGTCGGCTAACTGCAAGGCTTCTTCATCTGTAATACAGAATTTTGATTGCTCTTTGAGTGGTGTCGGTATGTTTAAGACAGGGCTTTTGGTGGTATCAGTCGCATAGACCATCTTGATTTTTTTACGTCCCAAATGACGCTTGAGAATACAACGAAAACCTAATTCAAAGGTAGGTTTGTGGACGTAAAATTCATCAGGCTCAACGGCGCCTTGGACGACATTTTCCCCTAAGCCATAAGCACCCGTAATAAACGCAGCATCTTTAAACCCCGTTTCTGTGTCTATCGAGAACATGACGCCCGAAGCGGCTAAATCTGAACGTACCATTTTCTGGACGCCGATAGAAAGGCCGACACTGAAGTGATCAAACCCATTATCAATTCGATAATGAATTGCTCGATCAGTAATAAGCTGGCAAAGCAGCGTTTACAAGCATTTAAAAGGGCTTGTTCACCGGTAACATTGAGATAGGTATCTTGCTGGCCGGCAAAGCTGGCGTCGGTAAATCTTCAGCGGTGGCGGAACTGCGAATGGCTAGACTGATTTCGTCTGGAAATTCAGATTTCAGTAAAGCATAAGCTTTGAGGATTTCGGCTTCCATCTGGGGCGGAAAGGGCGCATTGAAAATCAGGGTTCTGGCCTGGTTGCCTCGATTGGCCAAATCTGCCATGTCACTTTCATCCAGTGGATCAAGGATTTGATGTAACTCATCCCAAAGGTTGTTCTCGGTCAACAGTGCTCWRTMRKCSTGKGCGGTAATCGCAAAGCCATTTGGAACTAGAATCCCCTTGTGGTGTCAGTGCTTGGTACATTTCCCCGAGTGAGGCATTTTTGCCACCAACAATGGGGATGTCCTCTATGCCAACTTGGCTGAAAAACTTAATGTATTCAAGAGGATCTGCTGAAGTATTCATAATGTACATCCATTTTTTGAGAAGTCGTTTGTGATGCTATATAGAGTTGCTGACTTAATTTAATCTACCTGATTTTATTAAAAAAATCAGTACGTTGATTACAATCATTTCAGTCTAAACCT
>VCMI01000049.1 GCA_006222135.1 Thiomicrorhabdus sp.
ACACGACGACTTTCTGAAGGCGCCTTTTTTATAGCTTTTTCATAGTCTAATGCTTAGTGCTACTAGTCCTAACGTTTTAAATATCGTTTAAACTTAGAACAACCAGGCTGGTGAAAGACCGCTTACAATTGATAAATTCTATCCATAAATAACACTAGAGATATCACAGTATGTCGATAACAGAGTCTCATAAGAGCCACAAGACAACTCTGCATTACATTCACGACCCTATGTGCAGTTGGTGCTGGGCGTTTCGTCCTGCCTGGAAAGCTCTTAAAAACAGCTTACCTCGCACTATAGAAGTTCATAATTCACTCGGTGGATTAGCGGCTGATACGAACGAGCCTATGCCACTAGAGCTTCAAGATAAATTACAGTCTATTTGGCGTAATATTCAACAAAAGGTTCCTTTAACAGAATTTAACTTTGATTTTTGGCATTTAAACCAATCAAGACGTTCAACCTACCCTGCATGCCGAGCAGTCATCGCTGCGCGCAAACAAGGTCTTGAGTATGAAGAAAAAATGATTCTAGCGATTCAACAAGCTTATTATCTAAAGGCACAAAACCCGTCGGACGATAACACGCTTATTTCATTGGCATACAACATAGGGTTAAATTCTTCTGAGTTTGAAGGGCAACTGAATCACCCTGACACTCAGGACCAACTCAGCCAAGAAGTCGCCTTCAATCAAAGTATTCAAGCGATGAGCTTTCCCAGCCTGGTATTAGAGAGTAATGGCCTTTTCCATGCTATTCCAATTGACTATTTGGATGAAAAATGATGCTTCAAGCTATTTTAGAGGTATTAGGACACCCTTCGGCATAAAAGAGATTTTCGGCAACTCAGATTAGCCTCCAATCCGTTAAAGTAGAAAAGGCGTATTCACCCACGGATGAATACGCCTTTGTAAAGAAAACTAATCAAGTAACGGTATTGCTCAGAAGTGATTTTTCTATTTTTTCTTAGCTTTTTTAACAAGCTTCCCTTCCAATTTTTTACCCAGATTTTWCTAYAAACCTTTGCTCACACTCTATCCTTTAAACTTTTTTACCTAATGCTTAATAGGACTCTGTCATGGCTCTACAAGAGGTCTGAAACTGGTTATAACTTACCTTAATCGAGGTAATTTTCTAAAATAATTTTACACTTAAAGCAGTACTCATCGTTACAATCAATCGTAACATTGAGTCACATCACCAAAACATATTCACTGACATTAAGCAGTATGACAAAATCAAATCATTCAAGCACTGGTAATACTTCCCCTATTTACAAATTTCCATTATGATTCCAAGCATTAGCATTCAGTGAATTAACGTAATGAAGAATCAAGACACAACACCTAACCCCCCTTTCTGGAAAACCGACTGGGGTAAAAATGCTTTAATCGTTTTGGCGATCATTCTGATTTACCCATTTATCCACTCTTGGTTGATTCAAGAGGCGGCCAAAGGCCCTGCACCTGATTTCCAAGCCCGCTCAATCAGCAACAAAATTGTGAATCTCAATGACTACCAAGGCCAACCAGTGTTAATGCATTTTTGGGCGACCTGGTGTGAGGTCTGCGAATATGAAAGACCGGATATTGAAAAACTGGCTAAAGAATACCCCGTAATTAATATTGCCATCCAGTCTGGTTCCGATCAAGAAGTGCTGGCCTTTGCTCAGAAGAATGGTATGAATCCAGATACGATCATTAACGATCAGAACGACCCGTTAAAAAACCTCTATTCGGTCCATGCCGTCCCAGCTTCTTTTGTGGTTGATGCGGCAGGTCAAATTCAATTTGTAAAACACGGCTATTCGAACTATAAGACACTTAAAGAACATTTAGAATCATCTAAATAGTGGCAAAACTTTTACGAATTTTTTCACTAAAACAAGCTATTGTCAGCTAAGATCAAGGTAAATTTAAAGTAATGATACCGGCAATCATAAGACTACCCAAAACAGCGATAATGGCAAAACTGATAAGACTGCCCGCATTTTTAAAAACGTTTTATCTAATATTAGCTGGATAACGACCATCAAAAAAACATAAGGAATCGTTATAACGGCTAAGCTTAAAAACAAATCCCGAATATCGACTCCTGAAAAGTTAAATCAAGCATAAATAATAAGTATAGGAATCCCAGGCATTCCAATAATTACTCCAATAAGCAGTACAAGCCCTAAAAAATTTTCAAATAAATTTTTCCAAGTATCTCTCGCGTTTTATAAAATCAGAAGTTTATAGTTTAAACAGCTCTTAAATCCACCTCAATCGTGCAGTCTTGTTTAAGATTATTCAAAAAAAAAGGCGTATTCATCAATCTGAATACGCCTTTTATAAAACATTCGTTAAATTTAAATAAGTGCCTTAACGTAGATTCAAAACATCCTGCATATCAAACAACCCTTGCTCTTTATTCGCCAGCCAACGACATGAACGAGCCGCACCATTAGCAAATGTCATACGACTTGAGGCTTTATGGGTGATTTCAACCCGCTCGCCTTCAGTCGCAAACAAGACAGTATGGTCACCGACAATATCACCGGCACGCACTGTCGCAAAGCCGATAGTATTCGGATCACGAGCCCCAGTAAAACCTTCACGACCATAGACCGCACATTCCTTTAAGTCTCGACCTAAGGTTTCGGCAACTACTTCACCCATTCTTAACGCCGTACCGGAAGGGGCATCAACTTTATGGCGGTGATGACCCTCGATGATTTCAATGTCGTACCCTTCGTTCAAAACTTCAGCGGCTTGCTTCAGTAATTTAAGACAAAGGTTAACACCAACGCTGTAGTTTGCAGCAAAGATAATAGCGATTTTCTCAGCCGCTTTATCGATGGCGGCTAAACCGACTGCATCAAAACCAGTCGTGCCAATCACAATCTTTTTGTTATTAGCAAGGCAAACCGCAAGGTTGTGTACCGTGGTCTCAGGCGTGGTGAAATCAATCAACACATCAAAATCATTAACGACGTCTTCAAGTGAACCGACAATTTTCACTCCCAGTTTACCCAGGCCTGCTAACTCACCGGCATCGGCACCTAACAGACTATTATCAGGACGTTCAATCGCAGCCGAAACGGTTAACCCTTCAGTTTGATTGACCGCATCGATTAAGTTCTTTCCCATGCGGCCCGAAGCGCCAATAATTGCAATTCTCATTGTCGTGAATCCTTTGTAAAAACGTTAGGTTTACTACTTTTAATTATTTAACTCAGTCATGACACGCTTGGATTTAATTCCAAGGGCCATCCTCTTTGTCAGATTTTTTTTCATCGTCATTGGTAAAGAACGATTTTACGGAATCAAAGAAACTGTGTTCTTTTGGGCTGTGCTGTTTATGATGCTTACCTTTTAGGCTTTCATCAAACTCTTCTAACAACTCTTTTTGACGAGTCGTTAACTTCACAGGTGTCTCAATATGCACTTCGACAATCATGTCGCCGACACGAGATGAGCGAACTGATTTAACGCCTTTGCCTGCCAATTTAAAACGTTGACCTGACTGCGTTCCAGCAGGCACTTTTAGACTGGCTTTGCCATCTAAAGTCGGGACATCAACACTGCCACCCAATGCGGCGATTGAGAAACTTATTGGCAGTTCACAATAAAGTGTATTGCTATCGCGTTCGAAGATGGCGTGTTTTTCAACGTTCATACGCACATATAAGTCACCACGTGGCGCGCCTGGCTCGCCGGCTTCACCTTCGCCTTGTAGACGAATACGATCACCAGTATCAACACCTGCTGGGATTTTAACCGTCAGTGTTTTATGGCTATGGGTATAACCCTCTCCACGGCACTTTTTACAAGGCGTTTTAATAAGCTGACCTGCGCCATGACAGCCAGGACAAGCCACGTTGACAGCAAAGAAACCTTGTTGCATGCGCACTTGCCCAGCTCCATGACAGGTTGGGCAAGTTTCAACATCACTACCAGGCTCAGCACCCGTTCCATCGCAACTATCACAGTTATCTTTGGTTGGGATACGAATATCAACAGAGGTGCCAGCAACGGCATCTTCTAAATTAATCTTTAGCTCATATTGCAGATCTGCACCGGGTTGAGGGCCACGCTGACCGCCGAAACCGCCACCGAACATGTCGCCAAATATATCGCCAAAACCACCTTCAAAACCACCGAAACCGCCGTGGCCACCGGATTGACCATCCAAGCCAGCATGACCGAACTGATCATAGGTCGCACGCTTTTGCGAATCCGATAAAATCTCATAAGCCTCAGCGGCTTCTTTGAATTTATCTTCAGAAGCTTTATCATCTGGATTACGGTCAGGATGATATTTCATCGCCATTTTTCGGTAGGCTTTTTAATTTCGCCTTCAGAAGCCGTCTTACTAACAGCTAAAATTTCGTAATAACAGATTTTGCTCATCGATCCCTCGTATTTGCGCCAAGCGCATGATTAATGTCTATTTAAAAACAACCGAACCAACTGACCAGGCCTGGTCACTTTTAAATAGAGACTTAAATTAAACATATAAAAATGCACAAATGCCTTAGAAACCTAAGATATTCGTGCATTTGTTAGACTACAAATAAAAACTTTAAGGAGGCCTCTTGTGCCTATTAAGCGTCAGATCAAGGCAAGAAATATGAGCTGACAAGTGTCAGTGATTATTTCTTAACGCAGAGCTGGCGCTTTAGAGGTGCGAGATGCCCCTTAAAAATTACTTCTTGTCGTCATTCACTTCCTCAAACTCTGCATCGACGATATCGTCATCCGCTTCGTTTGTTTCACCTTGTTGCTCTGCTTCTGCGCCGCCTTCCGCTTGCTTAGCCTGTGCTTTTTCAGCCACTGGCTGGCTTACTTCCGTTAGTGTCACAACAGCCGCTTCAATGGCTTCTTTGTCATCGCCTTTGATTGCGTCATTCACAGCCGTAATGGCCGTGTCAATCGCTTCTTTTTCAGCCGCGTCAACAGAGTCACCGGCATCTTTAACCATCTTCTGAGTCGCATGAACCATCGCATCTGCTTGGTTACGTGCTTCAACCAATAGTTTCATTTTGGCATCTTCTTCAGCATGTGCTTCAGCATCTTTAACCATGGCTTCTACTTCTTCTTCAGAAAGACCAGAAGAGGCTTGAATAGTGATGTGCTGCTCTTTACCTGTCGACTTATCTTTAGCCGATACGTTTAGGATACCGTTAGCATCAATATCAAAAGTAACTTCGATTTGTGGCTGACCACGCGGTGCTGCTGCAATTTCGTCTAGGTTGAATTGACCTAAAGACTTGTTACCAGACGCGATTTCGCGCTCACCCTGAACCACGTGAATGGTTACGGCAGACTGATTGTCGTCAGCGGTTGAGAACACTTGTGATTTACGAGTAGGAATCGTAGTGTTTTTCTCAATCAACTTAGACATGACGCCACCCATTGTCTCGATTCCTAGAGATAAAGGGGTTACATCTAATAGAAGAACGTCATTTACGTCACCAGAAAGTACACCCCCTTGAATCGCTGCACCCATGGCAACAGCTTCATCAGGGTTTACATCTTTACGTGGATCTTTACCGAAGAACTCTTTAACAGCCGCTTGAACCATTGGTACACGTGTAGAACCACCGACCAAGATAACATCGTCAATTTGAGAAGCTGAAAGACCTGCGTCTTTTAAAGCAATCTTACAAGGCTCAATCGAACGCTTAACTAAGTCTTCAATCAAAGACTCGAACTTAGCACGCGTGATTTTCATGTTTAAATGCTTAGGACCAGTTGCATCAGCCGTAACGTAAGGTAAGTTGATGTCCGTTTGCTCACGTGAAGAAAGTTCAATTTTCGCTTTCTCTGCCGCTTCACGAACACGTTGTAGTGCCAACTTATCTAACTTCAAGTTAACATTCTGATCTTTCATGAACTCTTCAGCGATGTACTCAACAATGACGTTATCGAAATCTTCACCACCTAGGAATGTATCACCGTTGGTAGACAACACTTCAACTTGCTTCTCACCATCTAGGTTAGCCACTTCGATGATTGAAACATCGAATGTTCCCCCACCTAAATCGTAAACTGCAATAACGCTATCTTTAACAACTTTATCCATACCGTATGCAAGTGCTGCAGCCGTTGGCTCGTTGATAATACGCTTAACTTCTAGACCAGCGATTTTACCCGCATCTTTAGTCGCTTGACGCTGTGCATCGTTGAAGTAGGCAGGTACTGTGATAACCGCTTCAGTCACTTCATAACCAAGATAGTCCTCAGCACTCTTCTTCATTTTAATCAATGTTTTTGCAGAGACTTCTTGTGGCGATAATTTATTACCATTGACTTCAACCCAAGCATCACCATTATCTGCGGCAACGATTGCATAAGGCACCATGTCTTTATCTTTCGCAACAACCTTATCATTTGCACGACGACCGATTAAACGCTTAATTGCGAAGATCGTGTTTTCTGGATTAGTGACTGCTTGACGCTTTGCAGAATCCCCAACTAATACTTCACCGTCAGCAGTGTAAGCGACGATAGAAGGAGTTGTACGCGCGCCTTCAGCGTTAGGAATTACCTTAACTTCTTTGCCTTCCATAACAGCAACACAAGAGTTTGTTGTTCCTAAATCGATACCAATAATTTTAGCCATCTTAATATTCTCCAAGAGTATTTAATTTTTTAATGTTGCAAACTTTATAGGGCTGTTAATTTGCTTTTCAAGCCATGCAACGTTTTTTTTGTGGTTTTTATCTAGTTCGTGATAATTTTGCTTACTTAGCAACAATAACGCGGGCCGCTCTTACTAAACGTTCGTTTAGCGTATAACCCTTTTGGATGACATCGACCACTGTATTCGACTCGTGATCTGGTGATGGAATCATCGTTAAAGCTTCGTGCAGTTCAGGGTTAAACTTTTCGCCCTTTGGATCAACACGTTCAACATTGAACTGACCCAAAACATCTATCAACTGCTTAAAAGTCATATCAATGCCTTCACGAAGGCTTTCAAGAGAAGCATCTTCTTTAGAAGAAGCATCCATGCCCATTTCCATTGAATCCATCGCTGGAATCAAAGCGTTTACAAACTTGTCTAAGGCATATTTATGTGCGCTTTCAATATCGATACGCGTACGGCGACGTAGGTTTTCCATGTCGGCTTGAATGCGTAACGCCATATCTTTATGTTTATCTGCTTCAATACGAGACTCGGCCAACAAAGCTTCTACATCATGCGTAACGGTTTCCTGGGCGTCTTCTAACGCTTCTTCGGCAGTTTCCAACGTTTCTTCTACTGTTGGGATTTGTTCTTCAGCTGTTTGATTATCTGCTTTAAAATCTGACACGTTTTTCATCCTATTTGAGTTGGTTTGTCTTTAAACAAGGCAAACCACTTAACTTTAAAAATTCTGATACCCAAATCATCGGGACTAAGGTTTATTTTTTCAAGAGCGAACTTAAAATTTTTGCTGTGATATCCACTTTAGGCACTACTTTTTCATAATTCATCCGGCTTGGTCCAACGACACCCAAAACACCTAACACTTCGCCCTCCACTTCATAGGGCGTGGTAACGATGCTACAATCTTGATAGATTGGGTTACCGCACTCCGCACCAATAAATATCTGTACCCCCTCTGCATCCATACTCTTATCCAACACACCGAGCATTTCTGAGTGGTGTTCAAAGGCATGAAACAGCGATTTTAACTTATCCGCATGCGCCAACTCTTGGTAGTTAAGAAGATTGGTTTGACCAGAGACTAAAAAAGGTATTTTTTGTGCTAACTGTTCAGAGAGCACACTATCAGTTGCCTCTATCACCGATGACATAAATTCATTGGTGGTACTTCTAATTAAATCAAGTCGCTCTACCAGCGTTTTTCTAGCCTCAACCAAGCTTTTACCAGCACACTGTTCATTTAAAAAGTTGGCGATTTTAATTAACTCACTGCTCGTAATAGAGTTTTCTAACTCGACTACTCGATTTTGCACATCCTGATCACTAAAGACCAACACCACTAAAACACGATTTTCGCCTAAGGCGATAAAGTCGATATGTTTAAGAATTTCTCGCTCTTTTTTAGGCATCAATATTAAACTGGCCATACCGGTCATGCCAGAGAGAACAGTCGAAGTGTTGAGCATCAAAGCATCTGGATTTAGATTGGGTGATAGTTCCTGGCGAATTCGTGCTTCGCCCTGTAAAGAAAGTGGCTGATAGGTCAACATTGAATCGACAAAAAGACGATAACCTTTATCGGTTGGCACACGGCCAGCCGAAGTGTGTGGAGCATGAATCAACCCCAGCTTTTCTAAATCAGCCATCACATTACGTACTGTCGCGGAACTTAAGCCGATTTCAGGGCATTTAGCCAAGGTGGTTGATCCTACCGGTTTACCTTCATTCAGGTATAATCCCATTAGGTTTTTAAATAAAATCTGTGAACGGTCGCTTAACATCTGCTAGCCTAAGAGTATGTATCGTAAGTGTCAAAAATGGCAATAGGTGGTTTATTTTTCTGCCTACCTTAGGTTATATAGTATTAAAGTTAGCACTCTCAACCCTTGAGTGCTAAATTATAAGTTTCCAGCCCAGTTATACAAGAATTTTTTAACGTCTAAATTGAAATTGAAAGAGTGAGAGAAATAAGTGTTTAAGAAAATAGGCATTTTTGGTAAATACAATGGTGTTCAGTCTTGGGAAAGTATTGAGACCCTGATTCAACATCTGCAAAACAGATCCAAAACCGTCTTTTTGGATTCGGCATCATGCCATAATTGTCCGTATGAACGCTATGGTATCGAAATCATTGATCGTGAAAAGATGGCGCAGCATATTGATGTCGCCATAGTGGTCGGTGGTGATGGAACTTTCTTAGATGTCGTACGCACCATTGTTGACCAAAACATCCCCATTCTCGGTATCAACCTCGGCCGATTAGGATTTTTGACCGATATTTCACCTAAAGAGATGACCTCCATTTTAGACGACGTCATGGAAGGCATTTATGAGAGCGAAGAACGCAATCTCATTAGAGTCATTATTAAAAAGGATGACGATATTCTATTCGATCAACTCGCCTTTAATGATGTGGTGATCCATAAAACCGATTCGCCGCGAATGATTGAATTTGAAACCTTCGTCGATGACCGTTTCTTTAATAGTCAACGTTCTGATGGCATGATTATCTCAACACCGACTGGCTCTACCGCCTATGGACTTTCTGCGGGGGGTCCAATTCTTGACCCTTCATTAGATGTGTTAAGTTTAGTCTCTATTAACCCACATACCATGAGTAACCGGCCTTATGTTATTTCTGGAGAAAGCGTGGTTGAATTACGTCCGCATGAAGATTGTCATAGCACGGCGCAAATCATCTGTGATGGTCAAATCACCTACCTGATTTCTGCCGGTTACCGAACCATTGTGACGCGCCACCCTAATTTCATTAAAATGATTCACCCTAAAGGCCATGATCATTTTGAGTTACTCAGAGCCAAATTACATTGGGGCGATAAACTGTAAAATGCGTAAAGCCGCACTTTATACGACTTAGTCTCAAACTTTTCAGACGCTACAAACTAACGAAAAAGAGTAACCATGCTGCAAGAACTCTCCATCCAAAATCTAGCGCTAATCGAAAAACTGCAACTCAACTTTAACACGGGATTCAGCAGTTTAACCGGTGAAACCGGTGCCGGAAAATCCATTCTATTGGATGCATTAGGTCTCACTTTAGGGGATCGTTCGGACAGCAGTTTAGTGCGCCACAATACGCCAAGAGCAGAAGTGACCGCCCAATTTGATATCAAACAATTACCGCATGTACAGTCCTGGTTAGCTGAACAGGAACTAGATGATGAGTGTGATTGCTACCTGCGCAGAACCGTCACGGCCGAAGGCCGCTCTAAAGCCTATATTAATGGCCGCCCTATTCCGTCCAGCCTATTAAAAACCCTCGGCAGCATGCTAATAGATATTCATGGACAGCACGAACATCAATCTCTGATTTCAAACCAGAAGCAACTCGGATTATTAGATGCCTATGCGGTTCATCCAGAGTTGATAAAAACCTGTCGTCAAGACTACCAGGCCTGGCAGGTTTTAAATCATCAATTAGAAATACTCCTCGCCAATCAAGCTGATTTTCAGAGTAAATTTGAACTATTGTCTTTTCAAAACAGTGAATTCGAGGAAGTTCAACCCATTCAGGGAGAGTTTGAAGAACTTTCAGAAGAACAGAGTCAACTCTCGCATGCCAATGAAATAATTTTGGCCTGTGAAAACGGCTATGAAGCGATCGAGGGCAATGCTGGTGCCGCAGATTTAATCAATCAAGCCATTCACGCGATTGAATCTATATTGACCTACAGCCCAAGCTTGCAATCCACTGTTGATCAACTCAATAGCGCTCTTATTGAAGCCCAAGAAGCTGCCGCGGAGATCCATCAGCACTCTAGTGATATAGAGCTAGACCCCAATCAACTTAATCAGATAGAAGAACGCTTAGCTTTATTGTTCGGCCTAGCTAAAAAGTACAATTTGGAACCCGACACCCTGGTTGAAAAGCACCAACAACTTAGAGAGGCTTTAACCAGCCTAACGCAGTCAGATGCCTCTTTAGAAACCCTAAAAAGTGATATTGACCAGGCCTGGTCAAAGTTCCAAAGCAGTGGGTCTCTCTTAAGTAAATCACGCTTAAAAGCCGCCAAAAAACTCTCTACGATTGTGACCGATGGAATGCACTCTCTGGGCATGCCCAATGGCTTATTTGAAGCTCAAGTATCTGCCCTGGAAAGCACCAATGCCAGCGGCGTAGATAAGATCGCTTTTCACGTGACCGCGAATAAAGGCCAGCCATTACAACCCCTAGCCAAAGTCGCTTCTGGTGGTGAATTGTCGCGAATCAGTTTAGCGATTCAAGTTGCTACTGCAGAAGTTACTAATCTACCCACCCTTATATTCGATGAAGTCGATGTCGGTATCGGTGGCGGTATTGCCGAAGTCGTTGGCAAAAAAATGCAACAGCTAGGGCTGCATAAACAAATATTGTCCATCACCCATTTGGCACAAGTGGCTTCCCACGGCCATACCCACTTACAGATTGAAAAACGTACTGAAAATGAGTTAACGTTTACTCAAGTCATCGAGCTTGATGAAGCCGCACGTATTGAAGAACTGGCGCGCATGATGGGCGGATTAACCATCAGCCAACAAACCCTAGAACACGCCAAAGAGATGTTTAGCACGGCGCAACAACTCAATCGATAGTCACCTCCAGGATTAAAGAGTACTTCACCTTGTAAAAAAGCCCTCTTACTGAAAAAAAACAGCATAAAAAAAGGCCGTTCAAATCATCATTTGAACGGCCTTTTTTAACATCCCTGCACTCTTAACAGAAGAGTAGAATAGCATTACTTTTCAGTTAAACAACCATATATCACCAGGTTATGACTCGACAACTCGTAACCATTCTCTTTGGCAATCTCTTTAATACGCTCTTCAATAATAGGGTCAACGAACTCTTTCACCGTACCCGTTTTAACACACACGAGGTGATCATGGTTATCACCGGTATCGAGTTCAAAAATAGAGATGCTATTTTCAAAGTTTAAGCGACGTACAATGCCTGCCTGCTCAAACTGCGTTAGGACACGGTAAACTGTTGCAAGCCCTACTTCTTCACCCTGCTCTAACAAAATCTTATAAATGTCCTCAGCGGTAAGGTGATGCTGATCCCCTAGACTCTCGAGAATTTCTAAAATCTTCAATCTAGGTAAAGTGACCTTTAAGCCCTTTTTCTTAAGTTCTACGCCGCTCATGGAATCCTCTAGTCTTTAACACATTTCATCCACACTCTAACACAGAGCGGATAGCGGATAGCGGATTTCATTTTACAAACCGCGATCTCATTGCCTTGAAGCGTGTTCAGTGGCTTTATTAATTTTATTTTTGTTGTGAGATTAACAACCTCAATTAGTGTGTATAATACCTTAAATCATTCATCACAGACATCTAATTGAGTATGAAACCATTGAAGCTGACCCCGTTCAAATCAGGCTTAAAGTCAAAGCCTCTTATTAATCGCCAGACAAAAAGCAAAATGTTAGGGCTATCATTAGCGCTTTCAGCGAGCCTATTAAGCGGTTGTTCTTACCTTGAGCCTTACAAAACACCTTTAACGCAAGGTAATGTGATGACAGAAGAATCGATCTCACATATACAAGAAGGACTGACTAAGGGGCAAGTTCGTGAGTTAATAGGACCGCCACAGGGTAAAAATCCATTTAACCCAAATCATTGGGAATATGTTTTTTACAGCTCAAATTCTACGCTACACACCGATTCGGCGAGACATTTGATTATTAATTTTGATGAAGATGAAATGATAAAAGACTGGAAAGCTCTGCCGACGACTGTTGCCTTGAAACAGGATGACTCTTGGTTAGGACTCGATTGGTTCTAACGTCTAAGCCGATCCCAATCACACAAAAAAGGCCTGAAATTTCAGGCCTTTTTTATGTCTAATCGTTCATAATTTATCGTCTCACCCCATCCTAAGAATCACGCCCCATCCGTTAACATGATTAAGATAAACTACTTAGCCTCTTTACGCTCTTTTTCAACCTTCGCTCGGCGACGATCACGAGGATCCACCTTTAAAGGTCTATAAACCTCAATACGATCTCCGGGGCGCAAAATCGCATCACTGTTGGCCAACTTGCCAAAAATACCGACTTTATCGATATTCAAGTTCGGAAACTCAATCAATAGTTTAGAGTTCACCAGTGCTTGAGCGATTGTAGAGCCTTCATCGACCTCTTCTTTGAACAAAAACTGTTCGTCCGGTAATGCGTACGCGATTTCTATCTGAATTTTATCGTCCATAATTTATTCCTAACAAGACTTTCATAACGGCCGATTAAAGTTTAACTGTTTATTTTAAGGGTAGAGCTGTTTGGCTCGTTCACAAAATGAATCCACTAATGTACTACTAATATGTTCGAAGATAGGACCAATGGCGGCATTAAACAAACCATTACTGACTTCGAACTCTACTTCAAATTGAATTTTGCACGCTTGCTCATCCAGCACTTTAAAACTCCATTCGCCTTTTAGGGATTTAAACGGACCTTCTAACAACTGCATTTCAATACGCTCATTAGGGACTAAATGGTTACGGGTCTTAAACGTCTGACGAATCCCAGCCTTGGCAATGGTAACACTGGCAACCATTTCCAAGTCTGTTACCGATACAATTTCGGAATCACCACACCAAGGGAGAAAGTTAGGATAGTCAGTAACGTCATTAACTATGTCATACATTTGTTTGGCTGAATAAGGTAATAGAGCTGTTCTGGTTATTTTTTCATAAGGTTTAAGGCTAACGATTATCTTTAAAATTTAAAGTATTAATTGGACACTAAGCACGAATGTACCGACGTTTTTTACACTGATACATTCAAGTCGTAAGTGCAACAGTTTTAATTTCCCAGAACACCTCATTAGGTGTTCTGAATCCTAAACACTTTCTTGGGCGATTGTTGAGCTTATCAACAACCCAATCAATTTCTTCCTGAGTTACTTTATCGAAGTCTGTTCCTTTTGGAAAGAATCGTCTTAACAATCCATTGGTATTTTCATTGGTTCCACGCTCCCAAGAAGAGTAAGGGTGGGCAAAATAAAAATCTGTCCCAAGCTCTTTTGCCATCGTTTGGTATTGTGAAAACTCTTTGCCATTATCTGAAGTTAATGAATGAACAGTCGTGTAGTCGTCGTGT
>VCMI01000050.1 GCA_006222135.1 Thiomicrorhabdus sp.
ACACGACGACTACGCCTAATGAATTATTTAAGGGGGCTGCAAGTTGATTTACTTGCAGCATGATTAAATTGCACTTATTACTTGAAACCGCGATATGTTTATTGTCGCTGTCGTGATTGCCGTTCTACTGTTTATAGCCCTGATGTACTTTACCCTCATCGGCAAAATTGCTCGTCCACTGCAATCCATGCAAAAAGGGATTGAAGAGATCACTCATAGCAATGATTTTTCTAAAACCTTGAACGTTTTACACTCTGATGAAGTCGGCAGTGTGATCAATAGCTTTAACAAGCTAACAGGTGATTTGAAAAACGTCTTTGATGAAACGAATGCCAAACTCAGTTTAGTGGCCAATGGCGCGTTTAACCAAAAAATAGAGATTGACGTACACGGTGATCTGGCAGACTTTAAAGATAATGTAAATTCTTCAATAGAAAGTGTCGCAATTACCATGGGGTCTCTGGACACCATTATGCAAGCACTCGCAGTGGGTGATTTCTCAGCACGCATGGATCAACGCGTACAAGGTGAACTCAAAACAACCGTGGATCATGCCATGCAAAGTGTGGATGAAATCATTGATGACATTAATTTGGTAATGGAGGATGTCACTAACTGTAGCTTCGACCGCCGTGTTACCGTCTCGGCCTCTGGTCGTTTTAATGATCTGAAGAGCTATATCAATGGTGCGCTTGAATCATTAGAAGAAGGTTTGGGTGCCATTAACAATGCTATTGAGCATCTCTCAAACCAAAACTTACAGCATCAAATCAGCGGTGAATTTCATGGGGAAATGAACCTACTGAAAAATCAACTAAACGGCACGTCGGGTCAACTAAATCAAACGATGCAAACAGTCATTAATACCGCAATGCATGTTACTAATGGCATTGAAGAAATCTCCGCGGGTAATGCATCACTATCGAAGCGAACGCAACAACAAGCGGCCTCCATTGAACAGACGGCTACGGCGATGGAAGAGATGACCGCAGCGATTCAAGAAACGGCACAAAATGCCAAGGATGCAAACACCCTGAGTGAGGAGACTCAAGCCATTGCTCAAGAAGGCGCGCAGGTCATGGAAAAAACAGTCAGCTCCATGCAGGACATTCAAAACTCCAGTTTGCGTATCAGTGAAATCGTCAGCATGTTTGACAGCATCGCTTTCCAAACCAACTTACTGGCTTTGAATGCAGCGGTAGAAGCGGCTCGAGCTGGAGAACAGGGACGTGGTTTTGCAGTGGTGGCTTCTGAAGTGCGCAACCTTGCACAAAAATCAGCCGACTCTGCCAAACAGATTAGAGATTTGATTGATGTCGTGGTGTCGCAAGTCAACCACGGTTCTGATCAATTGAACCGTACTAATGAAACGTTTGAAAAAATTCACCTGAGCGTACAAACCGTCAATGAGATTGTTGGCAGTATATCTCACAGCACTATAGAGCAGTCTCAGGGCATTCAGCAGATGAACCAAAACATTGCTGAACTCGATCAAGGTATTCAACAGAACACCCTATTGGTCGAGCAGACTGGAGAGCAATCTATTAAGTTGCTGGAACTGTCGCAAACTTTACAATGTGAAGTGGGGCTTTTCACAGTCACCGAGAGTAAACAGCTTTTAAACTAAGGCTATCAAACAATTTACTCTATTAAGCGCTCCTGAAAATGGGCGCTAATTAAGACTTCAACCCGTCTATTTTGATCTTTACCTGCCGCACCTTCATTAGAGGCAATCGGCTGAAATTCACCATAACCCGAAACTGAAAACAGACTGGCAGGCAAAGCACTGGCCGCGTAGAGTTCCTGCATCACCGCTTGCGCTCGCATAGTACTTAAAAACCAGTTGTTACGGAGCCGAGATCTTGGATCAATTGAATCATTATCCGTATGACCTTCTACAGTGACTTCTGCCAACCACTCATACCCTTCTGCATTTGCTTGTTGAATAACCTCGATACTCTCCCGACTCTGATCAAGCCCTAAGACAGGCATATTAGGTAATAACTGACCAATCACCTGCAATTCTGCAGATAATTGCTCTGAGGACTTAAAACCGCCACTCTGAAAGGCATTCGCACGGTTGATTGTCAGCACTATACCGTTCACATTGCGGTTCGCCCTTATCACTGTCAGATTTTGCTTTTCGATCTCACTCTGCAGCAAAATATAAGAGGCTGTAACTCGATCATCTACCCAGACCTGAATCTTTGAAACCTCACCTTTATTAATGGCAATCATCATAATAAAAAAGGTAATCAGCAAGGTCATAACATCCCCAAAAGCCAATAACCAGGCACTTTTTGCTCTCTCATTCGCGACGCTCATAAAGGGCTATTACCAGCCATTGGCGCTGAATCAAATTTTACTGTCTTCATCGGAGTGATTTTTTGGGCAAGTTTTGCCTTAATTTGCGGTAGCAGATATATTTCGACCCGACGATTTTCATCTGCGGTAGTATCTTCGCTCAGATTATGAAAACTCCCATACCCTGACATCGCAAACTGTGACTCTGGCAAACCTGTGTATAACCTCAATAACTTCATCATGGCGTAGGCTCTAAAGGTGCTGAGTTCAACATTATTCTCAAAGAATGCTGTTTCAGCCAAAGACCGAGAATCGGTATGGCCTTCGATCCGAATGATTAAGACCATATCAGTTCCTGTGGCTTCTATACCTTTAACTAACCCCTGATGTCTTTGGATAAAGGTTTCTAGCGATAGGCTTTGTAGTAGTTCAGATAAGCTCCTGATATAGGGCAGATAACGTGGATTGAGTTGCGCTCGTGCCGAGGTGAAGAGTGATTGATTAGGAATCGTTTGCGGATTTATGGTTAGGCGCACCCCTTTGCTCAGGGTATTTTCCACCGATAACCAACTCAATCCCTGTTGCTGGGATTGGTACATTGTCTCTTGATAAAGCTGGTTGACTAATTTTTGATAATTACGCTTGGGCGTCGAACTTTCAAGCTCAACCTGGGTAATGATTAAGATAAAAAATGCTAACAGTGAAGTAAATAGGCCAATATAGGTTAACAACCAAAGACGAGAGGCTTTAATCTGTTTAATCTGATGCGTTTCAGAACCGACCAGGCCTGGTAACCTTGAAAGGTTCTTCTTTCCAGATGACTTATTTAATAGCGAAAGCAGTAAGAACGACATATTAAAGACTCCTTAAATTATCGAAGAGACTCTAGTTTGAGTTTGGTTTTCTCATTCACATAGGCCATTAATTGCTCTTTCATCAATAAGGTAGATTCTGAATTTTTAAGGGCAAGCACCCCATGAATAATAATTTCATTGCGTAACACTTCGGCCTCAGACAGCACTTTTCAACTTACCGGCAATCGGCATAAATAAAAGACTGGAAAACATCACACCATAAAAAGTCGTCACCAAAGCCAGACCCATACCATTCAAAAGACTGCCCAACATATCCTGAGAGGCACCCGTGTCGTAAGGAGAACCATTCCCTGTTACCTGTGTTGTCATCATTATAATCAAGCCCATCACCGTCCCCATCATGCCGAAAGCTGGCGCATAAGAGGCCATATTACTATAGACTTCCTGGCAACTGAGATGACGTAACCGCATATTAATAAGGCGATTCTCTAAACTCTGTTTGAGAGTATCTCTGTCCTGATAAACCAACATCTCGGTTAATGAAAATCTAAAAAAACTGTCGTCGATTGAATCAATTTTATGTTCAACGCCTAACAAACCCTTCTGTTTGGAGACATGACTGAGATGAACCAGGGCTTCAATGACATCGTCATGGGTCGCAGGTTCCGTGGTGAATACTTTAGAAAAGCCTTTGAAAACACAGCCGACCTGCTGAAGCGGATAGTTGATAAAAATAGCGGCAAACGTCCCCCCCAGCACTAATGCCAACCCTTGCCAGTTTAAAAACGCACTAATGAACTCGCCCTGCTGATAGTCGATCATACTCAATATTAAAATAATTGAGCCGATTATCAATCCAAGGATGGTGGCAAATTTGCTCATTTCTTTCCTCGTTAGTTAGTTTCCTCAACCGTTTTATTTTCAAGGTGAGTCACTAACCAATTCTCTATCTGCTGATTGACTTCTGATACCGACATTTCTGCCACGTCTAAAACCGGACTAATATGTATCTGCACGACACCAGGACGTTTTATAAAACTGTTTTTAGGCCAAAACTCTCCGGCATTATGCGCAACGAGATAAACAGGCGCTTTGGCTTTGATGGCTAACATAGCGCCACCAATATTAATTTTTCCTAACTCACCAGGCGGCATACGCGTGCCTTCTGGAAAAAGCACAACCCAATCGCCTTGTTCCAAGCGCTCTTTACCTTCCGTTACCAGTTGGTTCAAGGCTTTTCGGCCAGCTCCACGATCAATGGCAATGGGATTTAACAACGCCATACCCCAGCCAAAAAAAGGAATTTTGAGTAGCTCTCTTTTTAACACATAGGCCTGTATGGGAAATATCTCCTGAAAAGCCAGAGTCTCCCAAGCGGATTCATGTCTAGCAAGGATTAAGCCAGCCTGATCAGGATTAATGTTTTCCCGGCCATGTACCTCATAAGACACGCCACAGGTCCAACGTAACCAAAGCAAACAAAAACGTGCCCAGTAATGCATGAAGTGATAGCGCGCTTTAAAGGAAAAGGGCCTGGTTAATTGACCCAATACCGAAAATAAAATCAACGTGATACCCTGCCCCAAGGCGAAAAGGATAGAACGTAATAACCAAATAAATTTCATTTTAAAAGCGCCTCCACAACGGCCTGTAAGTTTTCATAGACTGCGACATTATCCAAAACGGCATCCTGACTTGCCAAGGTACGTTGCCCCTTGCCTGTCTTGACCAAGATAGGTCGCATCTGCTTGGCGAACGCTACCCTGATATCTGCCAGTGTATCACCGACCAGAATACAACCCGTAAGAGAGAGATCAAAGCGGTGTTCAATCGCGGTCAACATGCCAGTGCTAGGTTTACGTGAGGGAGATTTATCCTCCGCAAGATAAGGGGAATAACTGATCCAGTCTACACCCGAACCGCCGACTAGATCCTGTAACTTTTGATGCATTTTACTGAGGGTTTGCCGTGAATAATAGCCACGCCTAATACCCGACTGGTTCGTAGCAATAGCCACCAACCAACCTTCGACCTTCAACCGCTGGATGGCTTCAATACTGCCGGCAACCGGCAACCACTCATCGGCCGATTTAATGTAGGCGTCGGAGTCTTCATTAATCACCCCATCACGATCCAACACAATAATTTTTTGCATGCTTTCACTCTCACATATACACAAATTCCCGCAACTGCGGGAATTTGTCGTCTAAAACCATTAACTTTTTAACAGACAGTTATAGCCTAGACACATCTGCAACTTGTAAAAACAACTGATAAATTTGATTCAACAAGGCCAAACGATTCTGACGAACTTCAAGATTGTCAGACATAACCATTACCTCATCAAAGAAGTTATCAACCGCTTCTCGAATCGTCGCTAGCTCGGCAATCGCAGCCGTGTAATCACGTCCAGCAATCTGTTCACTGACCGTTTCACGCAAAGCATCTAGTGTTGTCGATAAAACTTTTTCAGCTTCTACTTCAAACAAGTCAGCATTTACCGTATCCGGCAAGCTACCCTCAACCTTTTTCAAGATATTGCTGATACGTTTATTAGCCGCACTTAAGCTTGCCGCTGACTCCATTTGACTGAACTGCTTAACGGCTTCAATCCGTTTCGAGAAATCAATTGGATGCGCAGGACGACAAGCTCGAACCGCTTCAAACTGCTCCGCGCTGATGCCTTGATCCGCATAATAGGCACGTAAGCGACCAATAATAAAGTCATAGATTTCATCCACTAAGGTCTCTGTGACGGTAACAGATTCATGCAAGCCTAGGCTTAGTTTAATCAATAACAGTAAATCTAAGTCGAGCTGTTTTTCAATCATAATACGCAGCAAGCCCAGAGCGGCACGACGCAAAGCAAACGGGTCTTTATCACCTGTAGGTACTTGACCAATACCGAAAATCCCAGTAATGGTATCCAGTTTATCTGCAATGGCTAACGCTTGCGCAACAGCAGAACTTGGTAACTCATCTCCGGCAAAACGCGGTTGATATTGTGCATCAATCGCCTCAGCGACAGAAGCGTTCTCACCTTGCTCAGTAGCATAATAACGTCCCATCACTCCCTGAAGATCTGGGAATTCATCGACCATATTACTCATTAAATCACACTTTGATAAACGTGCTGCACGCTCACAAATCTCAGGCTTAACGCCTAAAGGCTTACCGATTTTGACTGTTAAGGCTTCTAAACGTTCCACCTTATCAAATAAGCTTCCTAACTGCTTTTGGAAAACCACGGTTTTCAATCTTGGTAGGAAATCATCTAATGGGTTTTTGCGATCTTGATCCCAGAAAAACTTAGCATCGGCAAGACGGGGACGGATAACACGCTCATTACCAGACTTAACCGATGCGGGATTGATGCTTTCAATATTGCTGACAGTAATAAACTTCGCCATTAACTGATTGTCACTATCCAACATATGGAAATACTTCTGGTGCCCAGCCATCGCTGAAATCAACGCTTCCGATGGTACGGCTAAAAAAGCCTCATCAAAATCACCGGCAATGGCATTTGGCCATTCATTTAGCGCACTAACCTCTTCGAGTAGTTCAGGATCAATAACCGCTCGGCCACCCTCCTGTTCGGCCACCGCGATAACTTGCTGACGTACACTTTCGGTACGCTCTGCAAAATCAACCATGACATAACCTTCTGTTTTCAAGGACTGGGCATACTCTGATGGATGTCCAATCAATAACTCAGTCGGAGCGTGGAATCTATGTCCTTTGGTGGTATTTGAAGATTGATGACCTAAAATGGTTGCTGGCACCACTTTACGGCCCAATAACATCAAGACCCAGTGCACAGGACGTACAAACTCTATATCCGAGCTTCCCCAGCGCATCCGTTTTGGGATTGGTAATTTGGCTAAGGAGTGATTGACGATTCCAGGCAATAGAGCTTCTGCTGGTTGACCTTTTTGTGCAAGGTTATAGGCCATCCAAGTGCCTTTATCGGTTTCAATTTCAATTAACTCTTCTACCGTTGCACCACATCCGCGAGCAAAGCCTTGCAATGCTTTAGTCGCATTACCATCCGCATCAAATCCCGCTTTTTTGGCAGGACCTTTACGTTCCACAACTTTATCGTTTTGTTTCGTTTGCAGAGCTTCAATAAAGACGGCTAAACGACGTGGCGCGGCATAAACTTTAACCTCACCATAGGTTAATTCAGCTTCAACCAGGCCTGCTTCAATACCCGACGCAAAAGCTTCACTTAATTTCTTTAGGGCTTTCGGCGGTAACTCTTCTGTACCAATTTCAACCAAAAATGCTTCTGTAGTCGTTGTCATTATTTCGCCCCCTTTTCAGATTTTTCAGTCACTGGCTTTTTGACCAGAGGGAAGCCAAGCGCTTCACGGCCTTCATAATAAGCGGCCGCAATTTGCTTAGCCATCGTTCTGACACGGCCAATATAACGAGCGCGTTCTGTCACACTGATTGCGTGACGTGCATCTAGCATATTGAAAGCATGCGAGGCTTTTAAGACTTGCTCATAAGCAGGCAATGGCAATTTATCTTCGACCAACTTGAAAAATATCTGCTCGCACTCATCAAAGGTTCTGAACAAGATAGCTGTGTCGGCTTTTTCAAAATTATAAGTCGACATTTCGACTTCGTTTTGATGAAAGACATCTCCATAGGTCACCTTACCTTCCGGTCCGTTAACCCACGTTAAGTCATAAACACTTTCAACACCTTGCAGGTACATCGCGATACGCTCTAGACCATAGGTGATTTCGCCAGTCACCGGACGGCACTCTATGCCACCGACTTGCTGAAAATAGGTGAACTGCGTCACTTCCATGCCGTTCATCCATACTTCCCAACCTAGACCCCAAGCGCCTAAGGTCGGCGATTCCCAGTTATCTTCGACAAAACGGATATCATGCTCTAGTGGATTAACACCCATGGCTCGCAGTGAATCCAAATACAGTTCTTGAATATTGTCAGGCGACGGCTTAAGCATCACTTGAAACTGATAATAGTGCTGTAGACGGTTTGGATTCTCACCATAACGACCGTCGGTTGGACGACGACAAGGCTGAACATATGCTGCTCTCCAAGGCTCTGGACCAATGGATTTTAGGAAAGTAGATGGATGAAATGTACCTGCACCCATTTCATTATCATAGGGCTGCATAACCACACAGCCTTGCTCTGCCCAAAATGCTTGTAAGGTTTGAATCAACCCTTGAAATGTACGAATATCTGTTGCTGCTGTTGCCGACACGGTCCGAACCTCTTAGCCTAATCATTTGCCCAATTAAACCAAAGCCTGTTAAGTTTAGAATAAATTTACACTTCTAAATTTGAGACTCTGGAGTAATGGATGTAAAATCTGTTACAAAATAGTGTCGATTATACCGTATTTTACTGTGACTTTAAGAGAGTTACTTGGCTCATACAGAAGAAAGAAGACCACATAATGACTCATCATGACTCCCAACTTACCGCTGATCACCTTGTCGATGCTAAAGGCCTAAAATGCCCTATGCCCGTTATTAAATTACAACAACAAGTTCGCCAAAGTAGTCCAGGGGAATTAATATCGATTGAGTGCACCGACCCAGGTGCTGAAAAAGACATCAGTAGCTGGACACGTGTCAATAAACATAGCTTGCTAGAGGTCAACATCACGGACTACGGTTGCCGAATATTGGTTAAAATCGAAGCCAAGTCGTAAGAATAAACGGACTTTCGAAGTGATATTATGCCAAAGTCATAAATTAAACTTATACCCATATTAACAACAATAAACCTAAAGTAGATCATTCGCCTTTTTGGATGATTTTTTGAGTATAATGAAAACCATTGAGAACCCCTAGAACGGTCTAAAACCCCGTAAAACTAACCAAAATAACTGAAATAGACTCATGAGACATTGGCCAAACCAAAAACTTTTCCAGCTAACAGTTGCAGCGACACTGCTACTGGCAATATTCAACTGCAGAGCGAGCACCCTCTCTGAGCGGACTATCCTACCTCTTCCCGAACTTTCTACCCCCTCCCTCTCTGGCATATCCCCCGAGACTGAAGAGACTCCGCAATGGCAAGAGCACAAAGTTAAGATTCGTAAGAATGAGTCTTTGAGCACAGCGCTAGACAGTTTAGACATTTCGGCCGCCACAACTTATGAAATTGGTCGTTTAAAAAACAGTAACTTATTGACCAATCTTAGAGTGGGTGACGAATTAGACATCTGGGTCGACAAGGATCGAAACTTACAGAAAATTCTTTACCCAAAATCACAAATCACCTCCTATGAATTGGTTAAAACCTCAACGGGTTACTATATTAAGGAGAACAAAGCCCAAGTCGAAATTCGCACCGAAACGGCCGTTGGCACTATAAACGGCGCTTTCTACCTTGCGGCCCACAAAGCAGGCTTGAGTGCGCGTAGCATTATGAATCTAGCCGACTTATTTGCTTGGGACATTGATTTCGCTAGGGAGTTACGCGATGGTGATGTTTTTAAAGTCATCCATGAAACGAAATACCTGGATGGAAAATACATTGGCGATGGCGATATTTTAGCCGCCCAAATTATTACAGAGAAAGGCGAGAATACGCATAATGCATTTATTATGCGTGATAAACAAAAGGTCATTGGTTACTATGACGAAAAAGGTAAAAACCTTAAAAAGGCCTTTTTACGTAGCCCCGTTGACTATGTTCGCATTACCTCAAAATTCTCGCCAAGGCGTTTTCACCCTATTTTAAAAAAATGGCGTTCACATCGTGGCGTTGATTACGGTGGACCGATGGGTACACCAATCCACGTTACGGGTAGTGGCAAAATTATCTATGAAGGTTGGGGTCCCGGTTACGGACGGCATATTAAAGTACAACATGCCGGTAAATATATGACCGTTTATGGCCACCTTTCCAAATTTGGCAAATTCAAAAAAGGTAGTTACGTCACACAGGGCGAGACCATCGGCTACTTAGGTATGTCTGGCCTGGCGACGGGCCCGCATTTACATTATGAGTTCCGTATTAATGGCAAACATGCCGACCCACTTAAGATGAAATTCCCCGCAGCCGGACCCATTGATAAAAAATACCGTGCCGTTTTTAAAAAACAGTCATCTTTACTGCTTACGCAACTTGATCGCTTAGATAACACTACCTATCTCGCTCGGAGCTTTGAATAGGTGTCTAAATCGTGCCTCTATATCGGCTTAATGTCCGGCACCAGTGCCGATGGTGTAGACGCTGCATTAGTGCAGATTAAGCCTGATAAAATTCAATTAATCGACTTTATCAGTCCCTCTCTGCCAGAAGCACTCAAGCACTCCCTACTGGCATTGAATGATTCACCCACTCTCTCTCTCGAACAGTTCAGCCAACTCTCTTTTGATATCGCGTTACAGTTTTCACAAGCGGCCCAAACACTCCTTGTTAAAAATAATCTACACGCGAATGAGATCCAAGCGATTGGCAGCCATGGTCAAACCATCTACCATGCGCCGCACATCCCCATGAGCTTGCAAATTGGCCACCCCGCGTTCATTGCCAAAACAACAGGCATACAGACCGTCGCAGACTTTAGAGTGGATGACATGGCTTTAGGTGGGCAAGGTGCGCCCTTTGCACCCGCCTTTCACCAAGTTTTATTTGAAGAAGACCAGGCCTGCTTTGTTGTTAATATTGGGGGCATTGCTAATATTAGTTACCTACCTGGCAACAGCCATCCAAATCCGGCTCCCATTGGTTATGACACAGGGCCTGGTAATGCACTGATGGATGAAGTTTGTCAGCAGTTTTTTGACAGAGGATTTGATGAAAATGGCGAGTTGGCTAAGCAAGGTGAAGTAGATAATAAACTATTGTCCCAATTGCTTACACACCCCTATTTCTTGAAGGCTCATCCGAAAAGCACAGGTAGAGAAACCTTCAATCAAAGTTGGCTTGAAGAGATGATCCAACATTATGAACACTCTTCAGGCATAACCGTTGGAAAACAAGACCTATTAAGCACCTTATGCGAACTCACAGTCTGCACTATCGCAACAGAAATTAAAAAAGTAACAACTGAACATTCACAAGAAGAGTCCTCTCTAAAAACAGCTGTTTGGATTGTCGGTGGCGGTGCTTACAATGAACATTTACTCTCACTGTTACAAAACCAGCTGCCTCAATATCAAGTAAAAAGCTCTACAGCCAAGCAAATCAACCCCAATGCAATCGAAGCGATGATGTGCGCTTGGCTTGCCCAGCAACGAATTGCGCTGAAAACCATCCCCTTATCGGCCGTTACAGGCGCAAAACGCGATGCTATTCTCGGCGGACATTGGTTACCTTAAGCCGTATTAAACCGCCTGTTGTTTTTAATGAGACAACAAACACCACAAACCACCAGGCCTGGCATGCCCTGCGGCTTTATAAAACTGTATGAGCGCAGAATCAAATGTCACTAGGCTCAAGTAATAGCTATAAAAAAAGCCCTATTGGAGAGTCTCCAATAGGGCTTTTGAATGTCTAAAAAAGTGGTTAAAGCTTATTTAGATTTTTGAGAATCTTTACGAGCACCTCTCAACCCAACCGGCAGATAACAAAGATTACCTGAACCTGAATAGATTTGAGTCGGTCTAAAAATCTTATTGTTTTGCAACTGTTCACGCCAATGCGCCATCCATCCAGCAGAACGTGCCACTGCAAAGATAGGCGTAAAAATTCCTACATCGAAACCCATCTCTTTATACAAAATTCCAGAATAGAAATCGACATTCGGGTAAACCCCTTTATGACCTAATAACTCCTCACAAACCTTCTCAACTTCCAATGCGGTTTGAAAAGCCAGGCTTAAATTTTTAGACTTCCCTTCCAGCAAGCTAGAAGACAGCTTTTGTAAAATAGAAGCGCGAGGGTCTTTCGTTTTATATTCACGATGTCCCATGCCCCAGATAACTCTATTTTTAGCCAAACGGTCTTTAATATAAGCACGAGCATTTTCTGGCTCACCGATTTCTTCAAGCATCTCAATCACTTTTTGATTGGCTCCACCGTGTAGCGGTCCAGACAAAGAAGCGATTGCCGAAGAGATCACTGAACAAGGATTCGCCAGCGTAGAACCTGTCACCATAGTCGTGAAGGTAGAGGCATTAATCGTGTGTTCAGCATGCAGAATAAAAATAGCATCCAACAGGCGCGACCAATCTTTATCCGGCTCTTCACCGGTCACCATATATAAAAAGTTTTCAGCGTAGTTCAAATCTTTGCGAGGCTCAATCGGATCATAACCATTACGCATATGCTCCCACATGGCGACTAGAGTCCCCATGTGGGCAATGATCTTAACGGTTACCGAGTTGATATAATCCTGATTCTCAGTCGCACCTTTCATATACTCGGTACTAGGATAAAAACTCGCTAAACTGGCGACCACGACCTGCAACATATGCATAGGGTGCGTGCTCGACGGCAAATTCTTCATGATCTCGCGTATATTATATTTAACGCGACGATTATTTCTTAACTCTGTGTCAAAGTTAGCAAGCTCTTCAGCCGTTGGTAACTCTCCAAACAACAGTAATAAAGTCGTTTCTTCAAAAGAGGAATACTCAGCCAACTCTTGAATATCGTAACCACGATACGTCAGAATCCCTTTCTGCCCGTCGATAAAAGAAATTTTTGATTCCGTTGCCGGAACCCCTGCTAAACCAGGAATATATTGCATCATATGAAGATCTGAACCATGAGTGAATGAGTGCTTTGGCAATTAGACACTGAAAGAAGAACCACAACCACAAGTGGTGGTTGCATTTGGATTTTCAATGACAAAACGTGCGCCCTGCAAATCTTCAAGATAGTCGATTTTAGAGCCTACCAAGTACTGAAAACTCATCGAGTCTACGAGCAGAGTTACGGTATCTTTAGTCACAACCGTATCATCATCATTCTGCGCTTCATCAAATGTGAAACCATATGAAAAACCAGAGCAACCCCCACCGGAAATATAAACTCGTAATTTCAAATTTGGATTCTGTTCATCTTCAATTAAGCCACGAACTTTTACCGCAGCATCTTCTGTAAAATCTAGTGGTGTTGGAATTGCTGACATATCGTATTCCTTTATTTATATTTCTACCCTGTCCAAGCCTTTACAAGCTTTTAACGAGAGTATTGGTAGACCAAAAATATATTATAACAAAAAATGGCCAAAATCTCATGCTTGAATACAATCAGCTACTCAGCCTGTTTTTAAAAACTTTGCATTACTTTTAAGGCAGTAATGCAACTTGATTCAAACCCGCATTTTCTGGCAAATCAAACATAATATTCATATTCTGAATGGCTTGTCCGGCCGCACCTTTCACTAGATTATCTATCACAGAAGTCACTACCACCATATTGCCTCCAGGAGGGCAATAAATGGCCATACGACACATATTAGACCCTTTAACCATTCGGGTTTCAGGCGTACTACCGGCCGGCATCACGTCTACAAAAGGCTCGTTTTCATAAGCGGTTTCATACAGAGTTTGCAACTCTGCTTGGCTTTTATCGGTTTTGAGCGTTGCATAAATCGTTGATTCCATACCTCGAACCATCGGTAGCAAATGCGGTACGAATGTTAAGCCGACTTGCTGACCGATTAGCTGTGACAGTTTCTCTTTCATCTCAGGCAAATGTCTATGGCCATTGATTCCATACGCTTTAAAACTCTCGCTCATCTCTGCACCCAGCATCGCGACATTAGCGCCTTTTCCAGCACCACTCACACCTGACTTACCATCCACGATAAGCGAATTCGCGTTAACCAACCCTGCCTTTAATAAAGGTAAAACTCCTAATAAAATACTGGTTGGATAACATCCCGGATTAGCGATTACTTTAGCGTCTCTGATTTTTTCACGGTAGTACTCTGGCAAACCATAGACCGCTTCAGCCATAAGCGCCTCACTGGCAGGTTTAATACCGTACCATTCTTGCCAAACAGCCAAATCTTCTATCCTAAAATCAGCCGCCAAATCAATCACCTTAACGCCATGAGCAATCAACTCGGGCGCCATGCTCATCGCCACGCCATGTGGCGTTGCAAAAAAGACGACATCACAAGTTTTTAACTTTTCGATATCGGGGACTGAGAATTGCAAATCATAAATGCCCCGTAAGTTCGGATACATCTGGGCAACCGCCACACCATCTTCACTACGAGAAGTAATCATGGTCACTTCGGCAAAAGGATGATTAGCAAGGGTTCTTAATAGTTCAACACCGGTATAACCAGTACCGCCAACAATTCCAATTTGAACTTTTTGATGTTTACTTTGCATATATATTCCTAAAAATGATTCATCATGATGCTTGATTTAAAACAATGACTACGAAACGGCTGTCGACGCTTGAAATAATGTTATTGATTATGTATTTTAACTAAAAAACACCTTAAAGTTTTAGCTAAAGCGCTGGCCTGATTAAGTAACGAAACAAATTCTTTATATTTGTGCATATCTAAGGTTACGCGGTTTCGGATAATAAGTGCAATTTGGAAATAGGAAGAGCCAGTTGAGTTAAACTCGAAGGCTTTTCCCGACCAAGAGAATTGCAAAATGAGTTATAACCAACTGACCGAGGGTCAAAGATACCAGATTTACGCATTATTGAAAGAGGGATTTTCGCAAAAAGCGATTGCCGACAATATTGAATGCCATCCCTCAACCATTTGCAGAGAATTAAAACGCAATAGAGGCAAGAAAGGCTACCGTCATAAACAAGCTAATAAGCTGGCAGTAGAAAGACGGCAAACGGCGCATAAATCCCTAAAGTTGACTCAACCTGTCGTCGTGT
>VCMI01000201.1 GCA_006222135.1 Thiomicrorhabdus sp.
AAAGAGTATTGTGGTCACGGTGTTGGTGCAGAGTTTCATGAAGAACCTCAAGTTCTGCATTATGCCTCTCCAGAACTTAAAGAAATCGTTCTTAAGCCCGGTATGGTTTTCACCATCGAACCTATGATTAACTTAGGCAAAGCGGCTGTTAAAGTATTAGGTGACAACTGGACCGTCGTCACGAAAGACCGCAAGCTTTCTGCGCAGTGGGAACACACCTTAGCGGTCACTGAAACGAGTTATGAAATTTTCACTTTAAGAACGGATGAACAACCTGTTCTACCGAATTCATAATACCAATAGATTCACTACCTATGGATTGAAACATCAGCTATGGTTAGATGAGATCTTTGACACAATTATTTCAAAAAAACTAAAACATAATGAGTTTGTATAATGAGCACAATACAAAAAGTTGATTCAACTTACCCCCCCCAATTCTCTGTCGCGTTACTAGATGACAGCATCCCTCATCTAGAGATGTTAGGGCTTGGTCGAGGAGCGCTCAAACAGTTTTTAGACTATCAGTTTAAAAAGTATGACGATGGCGGTGCTGTCTCAGAACTCATTACCGAACGATCTTCATTTATTGATCAATTTATCAAAAAAATCTGGGCCGCGTATATCCCAGAGAATGTGGCCACTTTAATCGCGGTTGGCGGCTATGGACGAGGCGAATTACACCCCTACTCTGATATTGATCTATTAATTCTTTGTGGATCATTAGAGGAGCATAAAGAGGAATTTTCTAAGTTCATTACCTTATTATGGGACTTAGGCTTTGATGTTGGCTCCTCTATACGCACCATAGAGGATTGCATCACAGCAGGACTTGAGGATATCACTACCGCAACCAATCTTTTAGAGTCTCGTTGGATTACCGGTGATTACCACGCATTTGAACAGTTGCAAAATATCTGGAACCACCCTAGTTTTTGGGAGAGTAAGGCTTTTTTCCTTGGCAAAATGGATGAACAAAAAAACCGTCATAAACGCTTCAATGATACGGTCTATCAACTTGAACCCAATATAAAGGAGAGTCCAGGGGGTTTAAGGGATATACAAACGATCTACTGGGTCGCAAAACGCCACTTTAAGGCAAATTCCATCAATGAATTAGTACAAAGAAATTTTATTAGCACCGAAGAATATTTGGAATTAGAGGCGGCCTACAAATTCCTTAACCGCACCCGCTTTGCCTTACAGCATCTCAAAAAACGCCGTGAAGACCGCTTACAATTTGATAATCAACAGTCGATTGCTGAATCTTTTGGTTATACCGATACCGATGAAAAAATGGCCGTTGAGCAATTTATGAGCAGTTATTACCGTAATTTGCAAACCGTGGTAAAACTCAATGAGATTCTGTTACAACATTTTTCAGGAAGTGTTATTTAATGACGAGGCGCCGGAAGTTATTTCAATCAACAGTCGCTTTCAATTGATCAATCAATATCTCGATATCAAACACCCTAGAATCTTTCAAAAAATCCGACCACACTGATTGAAGCATTTCTCGTCTTAGAGAGCCTCCCTAATGTCAAAGGCCTACGCTCTAATGCCATTCGTGCGATCCGTGAACACCTGTATTTGATAGATAATGACTTTCGTAATGATCCGATTAACAAAGCACTGTTCATGGAGATTTTTCGTCAGCCTAACGGGGTTAATGCCGCCGTTAAACGTATGCATAGTTATGGGTTTCTAGGGGCCTATCTACCGGTCTTTCAGAAAATAACAGGCTTGATGCAGTTTGATATTTTTCATGCTTACACGGTTGATGAGCACACCATGCTCACCATTCGTAACCTGCGTCGATTTTTCGTCGATGCTTATACTTATGAGTTTCCAACGGCACATGAAATTGCCAATCAACTCTGTAAACCTGAACTGTTATTCTTGGCAGGACTCTTTCACGATATCGCCAAAGGCCGTGGCGGCTCGCATGAAGTACTGGGCGCTGAAGATGCGTTCAATTTTGCCAAGCAGCACAACCTCTCTAAAAAAGACGGCGAGATGATCGGCTGGCTAGTACGCCGCCACCTGGATTTTTCAGGCATCGCTCAGCGTAAAGACTTAAGCGACCCCGAAGTGATTACCTATTTTGCGAACTTAATGGGAGATCAAGAGCATTTAGATTATTTATATCTGCTCACCGTTGCGGATGTTTGCGCTACCTCAGAAAATGTCTGGAATGATTGGAAAAACTCACTCTTTTTAGAGCTCTACAACCAAACATCTAATGCCCTCGACTTATCGATTAGCGTACCCAAAAGTAAGAGTAAAAAAGCCCTTAAAACCCAAGAAAAAGCGAAAGAGATGCTCTCAAAAAGAGGGATCAGTTCGACCGATTACAAAGACTTTTGGAACAGCCTGGCTAAAAGTGATTTTTTCAGCCGTCAAAATTCGTTAGAAGTCGCGCGAATTACCAAAATTCTCTACGATGTAGACTTAGACAGAACCCACTTATTCCTAAAAAACCAGATGCGACTAGGTGCTTCGGAATTAATCATTTACATGCCTGATAGGGATTATCTTTTTGCGCATATCACCCTAACCTTAGATAAACTTTGTGTCGACGTGGTTGAAGCCCGTGTTTACAGTACGACCTCGCAAATGACTTTGGTAATTTTCTATTTCTTAAGTCGTGAAACTCACTCTTTTGTCGAAGAGAGTCGACACGCCGAAGTACTCCACAAAATTCGCGAACAACTGTCCCTGCCTGACATTTATATTGAAGAAACGAACCTACCTATTGAGCCGCGTAGAGTTCGATGCTTTGAAACGCCTACTGAGATTAACTTCCATAAAATTAGTAACCACATGACTGAACTCAGCATCAACACCAAGGATATTCCAGGTCCTCTTGTCCAAAATCGGCTGTAGTTTAAAATCCTGTAACATAGTCGTCGTGT
>VCMI01000051.1 GCA_006222135.1 Thiomicrorhabdus sp.
ACACGACGACTAATAACAAGCTCCCAGCAGTCATGAGATATTCTTTTTTTTGCTTTACTTGACCGTCTTTCGACGGCTTGTGTATGTGCAAGCAACGGTCGCCAACCACGGGATTTAATATTGCGTTTGAGTTCACGGCTAATGGTCGATTTATGACGTTTTAACTCGTCTGCGATAGTCGTAATGCTATATCCGGCACGTTTGAGTCCGTAAATGTGATATCTTTCTTCTAAGGTCAGTTGATGATATGTGCTCATTGGGCAACACCTCTTTTGTGTAGGAACTTAAAAGGTAGCTTATCAACTGGCCTTTTTCAATTCCTATAGGTGTTGCACTTACTAGTTGAATCTATGGATACAAAAAACCACCGGTTAAGGTGGTTTTTTTGAGTTTTTATACACGACGATTTTGTGACTAAGTCTTAAAAGGTTGAGTGCTATTTATCAAATCAAGTGGGTTCTATTGATTTGATGTGTCTTCATTAATGCGACTTGAGGTCGGGCCACTTTGGTTTTTATACTTTGCATCAGCACGTTTGTTATAAGGCTTTTCTGCAGGGCTAGACAGGGTTTCGAAGTTGATGGCGCAAATATCCATACCAGGGCGTAGAGCCAGGGGTAGTTTACCGCTATTGAAAATTTCTAATACAATTTGACCATGCCAGCCAGGATCGATTCGGTGAGCGGTCACATGTACCATTAGGCCTAAGCGAGCCAAGCTCGAACGACCATCTAACCAGGCAACTAAGTCATCCGGAATGGTCACGGATTCCATTGTGGATGCCAGAGCAAGTTCACCGGGGTGTAAAAAAATGATTGATCGTCAGCAATCAGAATTTCATTCCCCATAACGGTATCCATAATCTTTTGAACTTCGTCTTTAGGACCGCTTAAATCAATATAAGGCGCGGTGTGATCGTTAAAGACACGAAAGCGATTATCAAGTCGTAAATCGACACTAATACCTTTGATTTTGTCTGGGCCAGGTTGTGGCTCAATGACAATTTTTCCAACTTTAAGATGTTGAACAATATCTCTATCACTTAGCTTCATAGTATTTTTGGTAGCTCCGCAAGGTTAAGCGTAATTGCTCTGTCATCTTCTTTATGTGTGACGCGTATTTTACCTGGAAAATAGTGTTGATTTGGTAATAACCACAACTCTATTTTAGCGTTATGACTGTCGAAGGTGTAACGCAGAGTATCAACCCAATCCTCAGAAAAGTCAAAATCCAGTGAATCGGCTTCATCAGCTGATTTCAATGTTAATTTATCCTGGAAGTTACTATCTTGAACATAGAGGTCGGTTAATGGTCGGCTATTTAGCTTATTGTATTGAATAGCATAAACAATCGACAATAAATCATAAATATTCGCCTGAATAGGCCAGGCCTTTTTCTTTTCAGTTTGCCAAATCTGCTGATGGGTTTCATCCAGCGAAAGAGTCGTATGCTTTTGAATTTCTTTACCATCTTTTTGAGAGAGGCCTAGTTTGTGATAACTCAGCCATTTGAACTCGTCATCCGTCTGAGTCAGTTTAATCGTTTCGACGGAGGAATCCTTAAAGAAGAGTGCCGCTAATCCGCTAGGTTTGGCTCTGCTTATTAAGGTGCAATCATTCTCTTGGCAGTTGAAGCTCTGCTTTGCTTTACCTAAATCGATTCCATAGGCGTTAACATCATAAACCGCTGAGAAATTAGGTAAGGTAGCGGCCAAACTGTTGGCAGACAAAAATGCAAAAAGCGTTGTCGAGAGTATTATTAAAAAGTTTTTTGAGAGTGCTGAGTCTTTTAAGCGGCAAAGCCTGTTTGGGCTATTTGAAAAAGTTAGCAGATTGAATCGTAGATTAAACATTCTATTTCCTTCAGTGAACGAATCATGCAATTACAAAAATATTTCAATTATATTAAATAGTCTAGGAGATTGTCTTACTTAATACTTGAGGTTGTTTTAATATTTTCTGATCTAACCAGGCCTGGTTATCTTTAAAAGAGAGGCGTCCTAAAGCAAACCACTCAATGACCAAGGGATAAGTGATGTGTTCTTGCTGGTGCACTTTCTCTCTTAAGCTGGTTTCAGTTTCGTTTGGATCAATCTTGACCACGGCTTGCAAAATGACGGGGCCACCGTCTAATTCGGGCGTGACGAAGTGAATACTCAAACCATGTTCTTTGTCACCAGCATCTAAGGCGCGTTGGTGAGTATGTAATCCTGTGTATTTAGGCAGTAACGAGGGGTGGATATTAATCATCTTACCCAGAAAATGTTGCGTAAAGCCTCTTGTTAAAATACGCATAAAACCTGCTAGGACAATGAACTCAATCTTCGCTTCTTCCAGAGTTTGTTGCAGCTTGGCATCAAATGCTTCACGGTCATTATACTGAGTGTGATCAATCACCATGGTTGGGATATTGGCATTTTCAGCTCTCACTAAACCAAAGGCATCGGCTTTGTTAGAAATAACCAGAGCGATTTCATATAAATTTGAGTGTAATTTTTGATGGTCAATAATGGCTTGAAGATTGGAGCCGCTGCCCGAGATGAGAACGCCGATACGGGGAGTAGAGTGAGGTTTTTGCATAGGAATTATCTAGGGACTTATCATAATGAAAAATAAAGGGGGATAAAGCAAGAAATAAAAAGACTACAGGTGTTAAGGGTAGTAGCCACTCCCTGAAACCCTGAGAGGGTTTAAAAGAGTCGCAAAACATGGATTAAAGCTCGTTTTAAACCAGTTTAACCGAAGGCTCAGATTGCTCTGATGCTTCAATTTGACCAATCACAGAAACCGTTTCACCAGCCGCTGTTAATAGGTCAATGGCTTTTTGTTGATTGCTTTCATCAACGATAATAACCAGTCCGATTCCACAGTTTAAGGTACGGTGCATCTCTTCAAATTCAACGTTACCGTTGGCTTGAATCCAATCAAATACCGCAGGGCGTTTCCAACTATTAGTATCAATGTTTGCCATCGTATTTTTTGGCATAACACGTGGTAGGTTCTCTAAAAGCCCCCCCCCCGTGATATGCGAGACCGCATGAATTTCGACAGATTTCATTAACTCTAATAAAGACTTAACGTAAATGCGAGTAGGCGCCATTAACGCATCAATTAATGGTTGACCATCCATGTCCATATTTAGGTCAGCATCACTGACTTCAATAATTTTACGAATTAATGAATAACCATTTGAGTGAGGGCCCGTTGAGGCTAAACCAAGCATGACATCTCCGGCTTTTACTTTAGTGCCATCAATTAATTCTGCTTTTTCAACGATTCCAACACAGAAGCCGGCTAGGTCGTAGTCACCCTTAGGATACATGCCTGGCATTTCAGCTGTTTCGCCACCGATTAATGCACAGCCAGCTTGTAGACAACCTTCGCCGATGCCTTTAACGACGTCAACGGCCACATCAAGCTCTAGCTTGCCAGTGGCATAGTAATCTAAAAAGAACAAAGGCTCAGCACCTTGAACAATCAAATCGTTAACACACATAGCGACGAGATCAATTCCGACCTTGTCATGTTTGCCACTGTCGATTGCCAGGCGAAGTTTAGTACCAACGCCATCTGTCCCTGAGACTAAAATGGGGTTTTTGTATTTCGTCATATCCAATTCAAACAAGGCACCAAAACCACCTAATGAAGAAGGGACTTCTGGGCGAGTGGTTGCTTTTGCAATGGGTTTAATGGCTTCAACAAGTGCATTTCCTGCATCAATATCCACACCAGCATCTTTGTAACTAATTGATCGTTTATTTGTTGTCATAATCTCAATCTAACTTTTTTATTTAAACTTTTGGTTTAAAGTCGTGTAAAACAGTGAAAAAGGCTGACATTGCAGCCAAAAGCCTGTACCGACGTAATTAAAAACATTATGATATTGTAACGAAATTTTAAGGGTCAGATATGAGAAGTTTTCGCCTATTCATACTATTGTTAGCGATGAGTGTTATACAAACGAGTCAAGCGGCCGAAAAAGGGACCATGGGCTCTTCTTTTTTTACCGTAGTTTTTCCCTATGAAACATTTAAAGGTGTGCCGGGCGGCGGTATAAAAACCCCTCAATCAGTGAATCTTACAAGTACCCAAAAGGCTTCGCAGGTTTTGGATCAAGCCATCACGCAGGGGATGGAAACTTTATTAGTGAAAATTACCGGCCAAAAAAGATTTTTAGGCAGTGCGGTGGCGCAAGGCTATCTTAAAAATGCTAAGGCTTGGTTAGTTACCTACGACATAAAACCGAGAATGGAAGATGGCGTACAAGTCGGTCAAAATATTGTCTTACAGTATTCTGCCCCACGTTTAACGGCCGCATTTAAACAACATCGGGTTGATATTTGGCCTTTGGCGCAACGTCCTAAACTTTTAGTGATAGTCGTCGTGTTTGTATAAAGGTGAGTTGTTAAAAATGACGGAAGACATGATGCGACTCATCGAATAGATATTGAATTCCGTCACTATCCTCAGCAAATGGCTCTGCCAATTACTTTGCCAGAGAGTGCCCAGAACTGGATTCTGCCTCAGGTGCCTAATCCTTCAAATGCCTTGATTCGAACCGTTTTGCAAAAGGCTAACCAGGATTACCTATTGAGCTTTAAACTGATTAAACGAGAGGCCTCGACTTATGCCCTAGTGTGGACTGTCTTTGCGCCGTCCGGCGTGGTGGTCACTAAAGGGCAAATCACAGGAGGTGATCGTCCATCATTAATGCAGGCTATGTTCGATCAGGTGATGCAACGTTATGCTTTACTGGCAAAACAAACGAACAGTGATGTGCAGAAAATCACTCTAAATGTCTATGACCTTGTGAATGCCGATCAAATGCAAGAGATTGAAATGCGACTTAAAGCGAATCAGGCCATGTTTAATTCAATTAAATTGCGTTCGATTCAAGCCGGCCTGGTGCAATATGAAATAGACTATCAGGGCCGTTATCAAAATGTGGTGACCTGGTTGAGAGCTTGGCAAATCATAGACTTTATCGGTGAATCAAATAATTTACATCAAGTGGATGTTAAGTTAAATCCAAATTTTTATGATCAGTTAGGCTTAGAGAAAACGGCCTCAGAAAAAAACCTTCAAGGGGTTCAATAGTGTTTGTACAAATGCCATTAAAAATAGGCTTACGAGATGATGCTTGCTTCGAAACGTTTGTGACAGAAAAAGAGTCGCAAGCGCTTGCTTTAAGTGGTTTGCAAAGCGCATTAATACAAACGAATGGTAATGCGTTTTATTTATATGGAGAGAGTGGTGCGGGCAAAACCCATCTATTACAAGCCTCCTGCCGTTACGTGACCGAAAAAGGTCAAACCAGTGTGTATTTACCGTTCGGTGACCATTCGTTGCCTTTAATTCCAGATGTCTTAATAGGTTTAGAGCAGACACCTTTGGTCTGTTTGGATGATATGACTGAAATTGTCGGCGACTCTAAGTGGGAACTTGCCTTGGCCAACTTGATTACTAAATCAAGCGTACAAGGGCATACCGTGATACTGGCAGGACAGGTCAGTATCAATGACTGGTCAATTAAAACTAACGAATTGGCAAAAGCATTAATGATGGTACTGCCGATTGAGCTGCATTCTGTGATCGAAAAAGAAGAGGTTATTGTTGCACTACAACGCCATAGTAAGCGTTTAGGTTTCGAGCTGCCGAATGACGTAGGTAATTATTTAGTGAAACAATTTTCAGCAGATCTTCAAGAACTGCTAGCGGTCTTGAAGTTGTTAGAACAAGCCACACTGGTTGAAAAGAGACGTTTGACCTTACCGTTTGTTAAGCAAGTCTTGCAGAGAGCTTAGAATACAAAACATACCCAAACTATACAAAATTAAGAAAGATAGGAAACACTTTATGAATATGTCAGCTTTAAAAGCCCCTTTTGTCATCGCTTTATTAACCGTTTTGAGTTGGAGTCCAGCAACCTACGCCCAACCCCCTACAGAAGACATCAAGTTTATCGATTTAGACGGTCAAGAATCTATGTTGTCGGACTATAGGGGTACGTGGGTCATCGTTAATTTATGGGCGACTTGGTGTCCACCTTGTTTGGTCGAAATTCCAGACTTGGTAATGTTTCATGAAGCGCATAAAGATAAAGATGCGATTGTGATTGGCGTTAACTATGAAGATAATGATGTTAATAAAATTAAAAACTTCGCAGATTCACAAATGATTAATTATCCAATTGTGCGCTTTGAAGGTAAGGTCGATGGCAGAACGACCCCATTTGGTCCATTGCAAGGCTTGCCAACGACTTATATGATCGCTCCAGATGGTTCCGTGGTCGCCAAGAGAACAGGAATGGTGGATCAGGCTATGTTAGAAAGCTTTATGAAAAGTTATAATGAGAAAAATCCTACTAAAAAATAGCCGGTAGTTAGGTGAAATTACGACTGCATGATGTGTTCCGATCATTGAAATTAAAGGAAGTTAAAATGAGAATAGCAAAAATTAAGCGTTTTTTAAGAGTGGCTCTAATGGTCACTTTTATGCCTGCTTTAATGAGCCTAAGTCCCCAGGCCTGGTCAGCTACAGATCCGTTTTTTGATGAATCTTTTGGCAACTACCAAGAGGAGTTAGAGGCCGCGAAAGAAGCCGGGAAAAAAGGAGTTTTCATATTTTTTCATATGGAAGATTGCCCGTTTTGTCACCGTATGCGCAGCACCATTATGACTGAACCGGATGTAATATCATTATATAAAGATAACTTTTTGACCTTTATGTTTGATATAGAGGGCAGTCATACCGTTGTTGATTTTGATGGGTCTGAAAGTACCGGTCAAGAATTAGCAGAGGGTAAATATCGCGTGAGAGCGACGCCAGTCATGATGATTTTTGATACTGACGGTAAGCCATTGGTCAAATATACTGGGCCAACTCGTACCAAAGCAGAGTTTAAATGGCTAGCAGAATATGTGATTGATGGCCGTTACAAAACACAATCGTTCACGGCCTATAAACGTGCGCGAAAAAAAGCCAGTAGAGAGTAACGAATGATTATGCAATCAGTTAAATTTAAAAGGTCATTTTTGACTCAAAAAAGGATACTTTCTAGAGTCCTTGGATTGGTAGTTCTGTCAGGGTTACACGTTAACGCGGTCTACGCACAACCGAAGGCATCGGTGGAAAATCCAGCTTTGGTTCAGACCGCATCTGAGACCACGCCTAGCAAGGTTTTACCCGAACCCTTGACATTAGAATACCTATTAAGTGATGAGTATTTAATTCAATCTCCTCAAATGCTATTACAGAATGCACGGTTGAAGCAGGTCCAAAGTCTCATTCTTACCAATCAAACCAGTACCGATTGGCAGGCTAATATAGAAGGTCGTTTAGGCTGGAGAGAGTACGCTCAAGAAAGCCAAAATCATAATTTATTAGCATTACACCTAGGTAAAGTTTCGCGGTTTCGGATAATAAGTGCAATTTGGAAATAGGAAGAGCCAGTTGAGTTAAACTCGAAGGCTTTTCCCGACCAAGAGAATTGCAAAATGAGTTATAACCAACTGACCGAGGGTCAAAGACACCAGATTTACGCATTATTGAAAGAGGGATTTTCGCAAAAAGCGATTGCCGACAATATTGAATGCCATCCCTCAACCATTTGCAGAGAATTAAAACGCAATAGAGGCAAGAAAGGCTACCGTCATAAACAAGCTAATAAGCTGGCAGTAGAAAGACGGCAAACGGCGCATAAATCCCTAAAGTTGACTCAACCTGTCAAGGACTGGATCAGCCATCGTAGTCGTCGTGT
>VCMI01000052.1 GCA_006222135.1 Thiomicrorhabdus sp.
AGTTTCACAMKACSAWACGATGGCAAAAGAGCTTGGGACAGATTTTTATTTTGCCCACCCTTACTCTTCTTGGGAGCGTGGAACCAATGAAAATACCAATGGATTGTTAAGACGATTCTTTCCAAAAGGAACAGACTTCGATAAAGTAACTCAGGAAGAAATTGATTGGGTTGTTGATAAGCTCAACAATCGCCCAAGAAAGTGTTTAGGATTCAGAACACCTAATGAGGTGTTCTGGGAAATTAAAACTGTTGCACTTACGACTTGAATGTATCACCCAAAAAAACCCTCTAAATGAGGGCTTTTTTTGGGCGGTCAATTAATCACTACCATTGAATATCTATAAGGCTCTAAAACCAAACAAGCATTACTCCTTAATGATTTTAATCAACTCTTTTGCTGGTACATAACCTGGTAGTAAATCGCCATTATCCAAAATGATATTCGGCGTGCCGTTCACTTCAAAATACTTAGCTTGCATCATATGATCACGCACAGGATTGACACAAACCTTATTTTCAACGGGCTTACCTAACATCGCACTGTCCATTGCTTTCAGGCTGTCTTTGGCACACCAAACAGAAACTGCTTTGTGATACGAAGGTGAACCCATACCGGAACGAGGATAACCTAGGTAACGAACCGTAATACCCGCTTCATTTAAAGCCGGAATCTCTTTGTGTAATTTAGCGCAATATGGACAATCGATATCCGAGAAAACTGTTATAAAATGGGTTTGCTTGCCATTAGCCGGATAGACAATCATGGACGACTCGGATATCTTCTGCATAGCACTCTGTCTGGCGACAGACTTCGCTAAATCGGTTAGATTTTCTCTGGTTTCCAACTCAATTAAATTGCCATTCAGTAAATACTTTCCATCCCTGGACATATAAACAACCGTCATACCGACCTGAATTTGATAAAAGCCCTCAATCGGTGTCGCTGTAATAACCGCTTCAGGCGCATTTGGTAACAGTGTTTTTAATTGAGCCTCTATAGCTGTCGTATCTGCCGCAGAAACATTCATGGCTATTGAGCTTACAAGGGAAACTGAGAGTAAAAACTTTCTCATGGGAAACATATTGAAGTGACCTTTTTAAATATTTATTTTGAAATAGAGCGTGCCTTAAAAGCATGATATTTTATTAAACTGGGTCGATTATAACCGCTAAACAATTTTAACTGAACGCTTAAAGGCTTGAAATAAGCTGTCTGTCATAACCTGATTCGCTTTAAACGTAGCTTAGCGTCCAGGCCTTTAGCAGCCCTCTGAGCTATATTAGCCACGAGGATGATGTTGCTGATGGAGTTTATGTAATCGCTCTTTAGCGACGTGCGTGTAGATCTGTGTAGTGGATAGATCACTATGCCCTAATAATAACTGCACTGTTCTTAAGTCTGCACCATGATTAATTAAGTGGGTCGCAAACGCATGCCGTAAGGTATGCGGAGATAACTTACTCCGAATACCCGCGTCGTACGCCAGATTTTTAACGCGATGCCATAGTGTTTGTCGCGTCATGGTTCGACCAATACGTGAAATAAATAGACTGGGAATCCAGCGTTGTTTGGCCAAAACAGGCCGCGACTTCTTGATATAAAGCTCCAACCATTCAATCGCAATTTCACCAATAGGCACAATGCGCTCTTTACTCCCCTTACCCGTTACCTGCACCAGGCCTGCTGATAAGTTGAGTTGCTCAAAAGGTAAGCCCACCACTTCAGAAACCCTTAAACCGCTGGCATACATTAGTTCCAAAATAGCTCTATCACGAATCCCTAAGACCGTAGTGATATCAGGTGCCTCCAATAGAGCGACCACCTGTTGTTCAGTAATGACGGTTGGAATCGATTGGGGAATCTTGGGCGCCTTTAGCAAGGCCGTGGGATCAGAAGCAAACAACGAGTTGACCACGGCCCATTGATAGAATCGTTTTAAGGTTGAAAGCAGACGAGCATTACTCTTAGCCTTACGACCGCTCTCTTGCAAGTGATACATAAGATCTTCAATATGAGAACGTTCGATCAACTCAAAAGCTGAGTAAGTCATTATCAGACAACCATGCCTGGTAGAGTTGTAAGTCGGTTTTATAGGCAGAAATGGTGTTATTACTTAAGCCTTCTGAAACAGATAGAAAGACTAGAAAATCATGAATATGGTGAAACGATTGCGAATTATTTGGCATAACCAAAGTATAGCAAATAGCATAAGAGAGGTGAGATTTGAATCGCTTAGATGAAATAGAAAATAGCGGGTTAAGAGAGAAGAGTGAATCCGACCATAGCGTTAAGGTTTTGATTTCAGGAGAGCAGAAACAAAAAACGCCCAATTAAGGGCGTTTTCAAGAACAAGTTAATCGTTAGACGATTATACTTTTTCTCTGATACGTGCTGCACGACCAGAAAGCTCACGTAGGTAGTAAAGTTTCGCGCGACGAATTGCACCGCGACGCTTAACTTCAACACTGTCTACTACAGGGCTATAAGTCTGGAAAGTACGCTCAACACCAATACCGTGTGAAATCTTACGCACGATGAAGTTAGAGTTAATGCCACGGTTCTTAATGGCAATAACAACACCTTCAAAAGCCTGAAGACGTTCGTTCTTACCTTCTACAACCTTAACCTGTACAACAACTGTATCACCAGGACCAAATACTGGTAATTCTTTCGTCATCTGTTCTGCTTCAATACGCTTAATGATATCGCTCATTTTAAGCTTCTCCATAGTTCGGTTCAATCAATTCTATTGTGAACCAGAAGGGTTCTCCCTTCTAAAAGTTTATTCAACATTCGTTAAACAAGTTAATACTTGCTAACCAGAGGTTAAATCCGAGTTTTTAACTGTTTTTGTCAGACAGGATATCTGGACGACGTTGCTGGGTTCGCACTATTTTTTGAGCTTGTCGCCAAGCATCAATCTTGGCATGGTTACCTTCCATTAATACCGAAGGTACACTCATGCCATCCACAACCTCAGGTCGGGTATAGTGCGGACAATCCAGCAGTCCGTCTGAAAATGAGTCTTGCTCAGCTGATTGACTATGCCCTAATGCGCCAGGAATTAAGCGGATAACCGCATCCATTAACATCATGGCTGGCAGTTCCCCGCCACTGACGACAAAATCACCTATACTGATTTCTTCATCCACGGATGAAGTAACCAAACGCTCATCAACCCCTTCATAGCGGCCGCAGAGCAAAGTAATATTGTCATACTGAGTTAAATCAGCCACTTTCTGTTGAGTGAGAGGTTGACCTTGCGGTGATAAATACACCACATGTGGTTTTACCTGTAACTCATTTTCAATTGCAGAAAGTGTATCTTTTAACGGTTGATACATCATGACCATTCCTGGCCCGCCCCCGTAAGGACGATCATCAACTGTCTTGTGTCTATCTAACGTAAACTGGCGTGGATTCCAGGTTTTTAAAGCATAAAGTTCAGATTGAATTGCACGTCGACTTACGCCTGATTCCGTTAATGCACTAAACATTTCCGGAAACAGGGTAATGACATCAAACCTCACTGTCTATTTCTTCTTCCAATTCCCAATCGACAATAATTTGTCTATTGGCGATATCCACTGACTGAATAAAACGATCCATAACAAACGGAATCAAAATCTCTTGATCCCCTTTTATACGCAACACATCGTGTGCGCCTGTCTGGACAATCTCAGTCACCTCGCCCAATGCAATATTATCTTGCGTTGTGACTTGGCAGCCAATCAAATCAATCCAAAACCAACCATCATTTTCTTGCTTAAGCTGAGAGCGGTCTATGGCGATTTCGCAACCTATGTATTCACGGGCTACGTCACGATCAGTCACATTTTCGATCAGAGCAACGAGCGTTTTACCGCCCGACTGCACTTTACTGTCAAGTACCTTGACTGTACGCCACTCGCCTTTGCATTTAATCCACCAAGGCGAGTAGTCTAAAATATTTTTTCTCGGGTCGGTATGGGAGAAAATTTTCAACCAACCGCTGACCCCGAAAATACCGTTAATCTGGCCGACTATCAGTTTTTCATCAGACATATCTAGACCTTTTTAACGGGAGAACGAATTAAGCTACAGACGCTTGCTTAACAATACTAGCAACACGTGGGCTCATTTGAGCACCTTGACCAATCCAGAATTCTAGACGCGCCTGATCAAGACGAGTTCTTTCTTCACCACCAGTTGCCACTGGGTTATGAAATCCAACTTGCTCAATAAAACGACCTGTTGCTTTGTAACGTTGATCTGCAACAACCATTTTATAGAAAGGACGCTTTTTTGAACCAGCACGAGCTAAACGAACAACTACCATAATATATTTCCTTTTAATCAGGCGATGAGAGGTAATCCTCCCAACAAATTCTTCTATGTTCCACCAACCATTTGGCGAAAGCGGGATTATACAGATAATTAAACTGAACTTCAACGAGTTATATTGATTTATTTACAACTTATTGCATCCACTTCTAAAACAGATAACCCCTTGTTTCTATGGCCTTTCTAGATTCCGTATAAAGTTAACTTATGTATTCTTCTAAAAACTTACTTTCGTCCACAAAAAAGCCCCAAGCAACATCGGTTCGCTTGAGGCTTTGGGATGCAATAAAGACTCAACTCCTACTTCCTAATAACCTGACCAGGCCTGACATGTCCTGCGGCCTAACAAAACCATGAAAGCGTAGGGCATGTCCTGCGGCCTTAAAATATCATGTGAGCGTAGGACCAAACTTCAGAAAGTTGAAATTAAGGAGGTCTTTATTTCATTCCGGGAGGCATGCTCATTCCCGGTGGTAACTTCCCAGCTAAACCACGCATCATATTTTTCATGCCACCCTTAGAAACTTTTTTCATCATTTTTTGCATTTGCGTAAACTGTTTTAACAAACGATTCACATCCGGCACGGTCGTACCAGAACCCACTGCGATACGACGTTTACGTGAGCCCTTTATGACCGCCGGGAAACGACGTTCTTTGCGAGTCATGGAATTAATCATAGCCTCTAAACGCCTAAATTCCTTCTCTGCCACATCGCCACTTATTTGTTCTTTCATCTGACCCATGCCAGGTAACTTACCCATTAAGCCACCGACACCACCCATATTCTGAATTTGCTGAAGTTGCTCAAGAAAATCTTCTAAATCGAATACGCCCGTTTTCTGGATTTTTTGTGCGAATTTTTCAGCTTTTTTCTGATCAATCTTAGTCTCAGCATCTTCGATTAAGCTGAGTACATCACCCATACCTAGAATACGACCTGCCATACGATCTGGATGGAATGTTTCTAAAGCGTCAACCTTTTCGCCCGAACCAATAAATTTGATTGGTTTACCGGTGATTTCGCGAATGGAAAGCGCCGCGCCTCCACGTGCATCCCCGTCGGTTTTGGTTAAGATAACCCCGGTTAATGGTAAAGCATCATTAAAAGCTTTAGCCGTATTCGCAGCATCTTGACCGGTCATTGCATCGACTACAAACAGCGTCTCACAAGGATTAATACTCTTATGTAAATGCTGAATCTCTTGCATCATGTCAGCATCAATGTGCAAACGACCCGCGGTATCTAAAATCAGGACATCGACAAATTGTTTCTTGGCCTCAGCATGCGCATCTTTTGCAATCTGCACCGGATCTTGATCTGCTGATGAGGGGAAAAAGAGTACATCAACTTGTTCCGCTAACGTTTCTAGCTGTTTAATCGCGGCTGGACGATAGACATCCGCTGAAACCAACATGACTTTTTTCTTGTCACGTTCTTTAAGTAACTTAGCCAACTTAGCAACAGAGGTGGTTTTACCCGCCCCTTGTAAGCCCGCAACCATAATCACGGCAGGCGGCTCAACATTAAAGTTAAGCGGTTCGGCTTCCGCCCCCATTACGTCAGCTAACTGCTCTCGTACAATTTTGATAAAAGCTTGACCAGGATTCAAACTGGTTGAAACCTCCTGTCCAATCGCACGTTCTTGTACTTTTTCAATAAACTGTTTAATGACGGGTAAAGCCACATCCGCTTCGAGTAGCGCACGACGCACATCTCTAAGCGCGTCTTTCACATTGGCTTCCGTCAGACGACCTTGACCACGAATGGATTTAAAGGTTTTCGACAAACGATCTGATAGATTGTCAAACATACAAAACTCCTAACAAAACAGTACATTACTTGCACATCACAAAGATAAGTTTGCGCTTTTAAATGCGTACGGTCTTCAATTCAAAAAATAATTCAGCTATTATAGCTGAAATATCTCACAGATTGATGTCTTCATAGCGACCCTTGTCCATGAAGCCTCTCTTCTTAGTGAGACTTCAAATTATCAAAGGTTCGGTTTTATGTTAATCAGTGGATTAAGTGCGTTATTCGCCAGTCTCTTATATTTATACGCAAGCAGCTTGATTTGGCGCAAGATTCAAAGTCGTGCATCCGTTGATGTACGCTTACAAGTGATTCGACTCGCTGTCATTGCGACACTCTTGCACGCATATGCACTTAGCTCAATGTTATGGGTTGATCACGGCATCAACCTTAATATCGGCATCGTGCTCTCATTGATTGCCGTACTCGCCAGTATTATTTTACTGATTACCAATATCAATAAAAGCACCGAAACGCTCGGGATCTTTATTTACCCACTCGCCGCATTGACCACGTTAATTCCTTTAGCAATTCACGGTGAGATCCCACTCTCTTTAAAAATGGGCACTCATGTTCTTATCTCAATTTCGGCCTATAGCATTATGGGACTTGCCACAGCGCAAGCCGTTTTATATGCAATGCAAGAACGACGTTTTCGGACCAAACAACTCTCACGATTGACGCAAGCTTTGCCACCACTGCAAGTAATGGAAAACACTCTCATCCAGTTAGTCTTGATTGGTTTTATTTTCCTAAGTTTTGCTCTACTGAGTGGGCTTGTCTTTATTGAAGATATTTTCGCGCAACACCTGATTCACAAAACTTTCTTCGCAATCTTATCTTGGCTGGTCTATGCAACCTTTCTATTTGGCCACTTTAAATATGGGTGGCGTGGTCAAACAGCCGCACGATATACTATTTGGGCTTATTTCCTGCTGGTTCTAAGCTATGTTGGAACCCAAATTATAATACGGTTTTTAGGATTCTAAGAGCCACGCCGTAAAGACAACGGCGGCCGCGATAAAACAATTAATTGCGGTCTCAGCGGCTCCTACGACACTCAATGAAAATCATTAAGAGCACGATTTTAAAATAAAGACCGCATTAAGTTGTTCAACCGGGGCTTTTTTCGGCTCCGATAAAACGGTATAATTCGCACTCATTCACAACCGATTACACCACATTGAATTCGCTAGATATTTCGATCCTTTTTGGCATACTTGCCCTTCTCATTTTTTTATCGGCTCTGTTTTCAAGCTCTGAAACCAGCATGATGGCCTTAAATCGCTATCGATTAAAGCACCAAGTTAACGCTGGCCACAAAGGCGCGATCAAGGCTCAAAAACTCCTTGAGTCCCCAGATAGACTGCTCGGTGTAATCTTACTCGGCAACAATTTTGTGAATATCTTTGCCTCCTCTATCGCAACGATTATTGCGATGAAACTTATTGGTGAAGCTGGGATTGCCTTAGCCGCAGGCCTGCTAACTTTAGTTATTTTAGTGTTTGCGGAAGTTGCTCCTAAAACCTTAGCGGCGCTTTATCCAGAAAAAATCGCTTACCCTGCCGCTTATGTTTTAACTCCTCTGTTAAAAATACTCTCACCCATAGTATGGCTCGTCAACTTCTTTGCCAATGGTATATTGAAAACTTTTCGTGTCGATACAAAACAGAGCGATGACCAACACTCTTTAAGCCACGAGGAGTTGCAAACCTTAATAGATGAAGCCACCAATCAACTCCCTGTTCAATACCGTTCCATGCTCTCTAGCGTCTTAAACCTGGAAAGCGTGACAGTAGAAGACGTTATGATTCCGAAGCAAGATGTGTATGGTGTTGACTTAAACCAGCCTTTTGAAGGGGTTTTAAAAGCCATTCAAAAATCCTCATATACCCGTATTCCGCTTTACCGCGGCTCTATTGAAGAGGATTTAATTGGCATCCTTAATCTACGCCGTGCTCTGCCAATTTTGATGCGTGGCGATGCCACCCTGAAAGACATTGTAAAAATCACCCGGCCTGCTTACTTCATTCCAGAAACCACCACTCTGAATGTGCAATTAAGAAAGTTTACCGACCACAAACGCCGTATGGCGCTGATTGTCGATGAATATGGTGACCTGCAAGGCTTACTCACCATGGAAGATCTACTGGAAGAGATTGTCGGTAAGCTCTCAACAGATTCCAAAAACAAATATGACTATACTGTTGCATTACATGCTGACGGCACTATGACGATTAATGCTTCAGAGTTCATTCGTGACCTGAATAAGGAATACCAACTCACCTTACCGACGGATGGCCCTAAGACTCTTAACGGCCTTATCCAAGAAGTTCTGGAGACATTACCGTTACCCGGAACCTGCATTAAGGTAGATGACTATGTATTAGAGGTGGTTGAAACCTCAAGCAATGCCATAGAAACCATTCGCTTAACGCCCCCAAGCGACGAATAACTTAAAGAGAGTATTCCATGAAAAAGCATAACTTTACGGACGAACAGCAATGGGCCAAACTTAAAAATGGCATTATAAGACTCGCTAAAATGGAAGTCCTCGCACGATTTGAGCAGGTCTCAGCAGAAATCAAAGCCGATGGCTCCCTTCTGACCGAAGCCGATACTCAGATGCAAATTCAGACTCAAGCTTTCTTAGAACATAACTGGCCCGAGTACGCTTTTTTGGGTGAAGAGTCGACATTTGAAGAACAAGAAAAAGCGATGACTAGTGTGAACGGTTGCTGGATACTCGACCCTGTTGATGGCACCAGTAATTTCGCCATCGGTATTCCTGTCTATTCTGTCTCTTTAGCTCTAATGATTAAGGGGGAAATTGTCGCTGGACTGGTTTACGACCCTTCACGTCATGAGATGTTTGCAGCCAGAAAGGCACTCGGTGCAGAATTGAATAACAAACCATTGCTTGCACAAACGCCTAAAACCGCGTTAAGCCAATGCAGTAGCATTGTCGACTTTAAACGCCTTCAACCTGCCTTAGCAACACGCCTAGCCGTCCAAGCGCCCTACTCATCGCAACGCAGTTTTGGCTCAGTGGCACTCGACTGGTGTTGGATTGCCGCGGGACGTGGCCAGGTCTACCTGCACGGTGCACAAAACATTTGGGACTATGCCGCCGGCTGGTTGATTTTAGAAGAAGCCGGTGGTTTGAGTTGTACGTTAGAAGAGGAAAAAGTTGTGGTGGCTAGAGTTGAAAAACGCTCAGCCGTTGCAGCCACCACGCCTGCCTTATTCCAAGAGTGGTTGTCTTTTTTAAAGGCTTGATCTTCTCTTAACTAAAATCAATACAGCAGGTATTTATTCTTAAAGAGTGCCTGCTTAAATCCCATAAAATCATTTATTCTCCAGTTTAGTCCCTTCCCTGAACGGCAATTCAATTTTTTATTTCATTTAATTTTTCATCAACACCTTCAATGAATTTGATTGGTAATTTTAATAAGTTAACTTGATAATGAAACCACCAAGACGTGTCTACAAGCTCTTCCTTATAACTTTTCAAAGAGCACATACATGAAAAATTTCATTATAAATATTCAAAAAATGATGGACTTGAGTCATCACCTCTCTTTTTTAGCCCCTTTAGCCTTACGCTTGTATTTAGTACCTGTTTTTTGGGTGGCTGGCATGAATAAGGTCAACACTTTTCCGGATATTGTCGAGTGGTTTGGCAACAAAGAATGGGGGCTCGGATTACCTTACCCGGAGATAATGGCCTTTTTAGCGACCTCTGCAGAAGTCGGTGGTGCCATCTTATTGCTGTTTGGCTTTGCCACTCGATGGGCAACCATCCCCTTAATGTTTACCATGGTTATTGCAGCAACGGGTGTACATTGGCATAACGGTTGGCAAGCCGTGCATGACTTAATGTCTCCTTGGGCAAGTGAAACCTCAATAGAGGCTATTGACCGCTTAGACAAAGCCAAAGAGGTCTTACAAACCCATGGCAATTATGAATGGCTAACAGAACACGGTAATTTTATTATCAGTAACAACGGCATAGAATGGGCTGCTACCTATTTCATTATGTTATTGGCTTTATTCTTTATCGGTGGCGGAAAATATGTCAGTGTCGATTATTGGATTCGTAGACGCTACATGCCTTAAATAGATACTTTAGAACTAAATAAAAAGCATAAAAAAACGCCCGCTTATTCAATGAATAAGCGGGCGTTTTAACATCTCGATTTCAAAGTGACCAGGCCTGGTCAATTTGGGAAAATGAACTCAAGTCCTGTTAATAATTCCAAACTAATTGTGCGCTTAATATATCAACAGAAGCATCGTAAGTGCCAATTAAAAATTGAGCATCATCCGTTGTATAATTCACATCTACTTCTTCTGCAAAGAGATGACTATAACCAACATCTAAATTCATTGATTGACTCAGTTTATAACCCAAACCAAACGACAACCATTTACGATCTGAATCAGGCGTCCTAGGACTACGATTTGTTTCGTCTGAGACCGGTGTTTGGTCAAATGCCACACCCGCACGTAGTTTCATAGCATCATTTAACTGGTAGATACCTCCTAAGGAGAGACGCCAGCTGTCTTTAAAATCCTGTCGCGTGTTTGCATCTTCTTGAGCTGAATCATATTCGATAACCAATTCTTTATAATCGCTCCAATTCGTCCAAGTAGCATCCGCCAAGACTTGTAATCTTTCGTTCACTCCTTGCTTAAAACTAAATGAAGCTGTGGCAGGCAGGTTAACGGCAGATGAAATATCTGCATCTTCAAGACCTTTTCCAAGAAACCAGTTATTGTTCAGATTATCGCTATAATCAACATCACCTTTTGCATCATGCTTGACTTGAGAACGATACGAAAAACCAAGATTAGTTTGTTTCGTTGGTTGATACAAAAAACCTAAGTTATATCCAAAAGCCCAACTATCCGCTTCCAACTTGGCATTTGCAGTAGTGTTATCAACTCCTCCTGTAACAAGTCCATTATCAAGTTTACTTTCCATAATCAAATTAACGTATTGTGCATTCAAACCGAAACCGAATGAAAGCTGGTCATTGATTTTACGTGCAATTGCCGGGTTAATATTGATGGTTTTTAAATTGGTTTCAGTTGCAACATAACGTCCTGCCCAACCATCGTCATACGAGATATGTTGACCAAAAGGTACGTTAATACCTAAACCAGCATCATACTCACCAAACTTACCTTTCCAGTAGATATTCGGCACAAAACCAAGCGTTGCACCATCATCGCCTCCCCCGCCAAATTCACCCAATGGCCCTGTAGAGCCATCGTCACTAAATTTCGCAACCGGAGAAATAACATGCGCGCCTATAATCGCCTGGCTGCCTTCAATCTCTGTTAAACCCGCTGGGTTAAACCACATAACACTGGCATCTTCAGCATTAGCCGCCGCACCAGCGTAAGAGAGACCCTGACCACTAGCACTTTGTTCGATTAATGCAAAACCTGATGCATTGACGGCTTGTGAGGCTAAAGCGACTAAAATCGCGCCTGTTAATTTATTGAATGACATCTTATATCCTATTACTAATTTTTAAATTTTTCAAGACTATAGCAGTAGTTAGACCTTACCGATAATTGAAAATAACAGGGTCTACTATCAGTAAATTTGATTGCCATCACTATTGAAACCATAAACGACCAGGCCTTATATGTTGAAAGTGTTCTCCAGAAGTGGAGAATTTATTAGGGACGCTTAGTAAAAGGACAGAGAGATCTTGTGACCAGGCCTAGGGTAAGACCTTCCATGCCAGATTAAGACCTTTGTCCTCACACACTATAAACTGAACGGTATCTTAGGCAGGACACGACTCCTAGCCTGTATTCATAAGGTTAGTAAAGCCATAGTGTGAACTTACCAAGCGAGACTAAATCCTATCACATATTAGGCGGTTTATCATGGCGACATACATTGGAATTGACATAAGCAAAGACACCTTTGATGCGGCAACAAGTGAGCAGAAGCAAAGCATCATTTTTAAGAACACTGTAGCAGGATATAAAAAATTCAAAACTTGGGTTTCTAAGTTTAATGAACCTCATGTTTGCATGGAAGCAACAGGGAAATATTATTTGGGGCTAGCCACCTCTCTTTACCAACAAGGCGTTTCAGTCTCAGTCGTAAATCCATTAAGAATTAAACGATATGCTCAATCGGGATTAAATAGAGTTAAAACGGATAGTGAAGATGCTAAGGTTATTGCGCAATTTTGTAAGACAGAAAAATTGGTGCTCTGGGCGCCTGACAAGCCCGTAGTACAAGAGCTTCAAGAGTGGTACAAACTTAAAGAGCTTCTGACACGCCAGCAAACTCAATTCAAAAACCAACTGAAAAGTGGATTAAATTCACGCGTAAGAAAAGTTCAAGAAAAGCAAATTCAGCAGATTGAAAACAGCATTCAAACGGTTATCGCTAAAATTAAAGAATGTATTCAATCAGATAAAGAGCTTTGCCAAAGCGTAAAACTTCTTGAAAGCATTACCAGTATTGGTGAGAAAACAGCCATGGACTTAATAACGTTTATCAAAGATATTAAGCGTTTTGACAAAGCAAAAAACCTGGCTAGTTTTGCAGGGCTGACACCTCAAATCGTTCAATCTGGGACGAGTGTAAATAGCTCCAGGTTGTCTAAAATGGGTAATGCCAATTTAAGGAAATGCCTGTACATGCCAGCCATTAATGCAATGGCTTACAACGTGCCATTAAAGAGATTTGCAGACGCATTAAGGGCTAAAGGCGTAGCAAGCGG
>VCMI01000202.1 GCA_006222135.1 Thiomicrorhabdus sp.
GCTTATTTATTGGTGACTCGATTGCTGATTACTTGGGTGCAAACAGCGCCAGAACAGGTTGTGTCTGCTGCAGAATGGTTGACGGACAGTGAGATANCTTTTAAGAGAATTGATATACAGCAAGGCGTGCTAGGGTTTCAGTTGCAAGCTGAAGCGTTAAGTGTATATCATGCCGATTATGAGCTACAGATGCAGACTTTAGATATGGACGTAAACGTTTTTGCGCCCTTTTTTCCATCAATTGATTATGGCGCTTATCTTAAGATAGAAGAGGGTGCGTTACAGTTTAACACGACGACTGCCCGTAACGGCAGATGAACAAGTGGATGTTTCACAGCTAAATCTTCAAGAATTAAGACGGTTTGATGTTGATATTAGCCGACTATGGCAACGCGTAAAAGTTAAGGATTTTATTCTCAGTGAAGTCGTCAGCCCAGGCCTATCCATCCACGTTCACGATTTTCAGTCTCTGAAAGGCGCGCAATTAAGTCTATCATCCGAGTTTGCATTAGGGTACAAAGACAGCTTGAGCTTTGAAAAGTTCAGTTTTAAATCCACTCTAGTCTCAAATGTTTGGGGAGGGGTAGAATACGGTGAATTTAGCCTATCTTCGTTTGAGCCTTTACAGGCTGAACGTATCGTCCARTTGCTGCCAARTATTTGGCAWTCAATTCTRCCKAAAGGTGAGTTGATTCTGGATCTAAAAGCGAAAGTGGCTCAATCAAAAATAGCTAAATTATTCGTGAACTTAAACGGTCAGTCGTTAAAGTGGCCGCAAACGCATACGACACTTCCGAAAAGTATGGGGTTGGAATTAGTTTGGTCCTCTGAACATCAAAATATCAAGACACAATTCACGGATTGGCATTTCAAACTCTCTAAAATTCAGCTCGACAATAAATATATTCAAACGGTCTCTCCCATCGAATTATCTTTCGAAGATAATTCGATGTTGCATTTTCTTCCAATTACTTCGATATAGAACCCTTTAAGGTCATTGTTAAATCCCTCGTCCCGAATAAACATATTGCTACCTTATTTGATAAGGCGGCTCATTTAAAGATTTCAGATGTTAATGGTGACCTGAATTGGGAAACGCTAGAGCTCCCTTTATTACAAGTGAAACTTGATAAATTAGCTATCCCCGTCACAGACTACCCCGGCCTGGCGATCCAAAATCTAACMGTGCAGAAAAATGCGGATCGCCTTTCGTTACAAACCGATAAACCGATTTGGGTCACTCAGGTGGATATACATCAAAAATCCGATGCGTATTGATCTGCCTGCAAAGGTGGAAATCGATTATGAAACAGACTCAGAATATTGGAATTTATCCCGTTTGAAGGCAGGTGTGGATGATATTCCCGTACAGTTTTCAATTCGTGCGAATGGCAAAGGCGATGTGGATAGCCTGTTGAATGTGAAGATTGAGAAATTGAGTGTTTTAAAAGAATATTTACCATACTCAATTATGTCAAAACCATTACAGAAATGGTTGCAAGAATCCTTAGTCGSGGGKGAAGCGATTAATCTAGATGTTGCGATTAAGGGCAATCTTGAGGCGTTTCCATTTGAGAATGGAAACGGTGTTTTTACAGCGATGGCCAGTATTGAAAAAGCCAAGCTTAAGTTCCATTCCGATTGGCCTATGCTAACTGATTTTGCGGCTCGTATTAAGTTCACACCTTTTCAGTTGGAAATTACAGCGAATGAAGTTAACGTTGGTTCCAATCTGACAGCCAAAGATGTTGTTGTGACCATTCCGAATCTAGATCAAGATGATATTGCCCTTAATATCCAAGGTAAGATAAATGCAAAACTTGATCATGCCGTTGATTATCTTTTAGTGTCACCGCTTGCAAAATTACTGGGGGTAGACTCTTTTTAAAARATAATGCCGTGTTGAAAGGCCGTTCGATTGTTTCAATCGATCGATTGTGGGTGCCTATCTCAGGGTATCCAGCTAAATMTGAAGAAGTAGCCGGGACGGTTGAACTCAAGAAGGCCATTCTGAATTTACAGGATAAAGTAACTCTTTCAAATATACAGGGCGTTCTGAACTTTACAGAGAAGGGCGTGGAGGCGCACCCGTTAACTGCAAAATTGTTGGATGGTCCTGCCACCATAAATGTAACCACTAATAAAAAATCCAAAATGGTCACTATCGATGCAAAAGGTGAGAGTTTTGCTGAGTCCTCTCTGTTTTTTGAAAAGCTCTTACCTTGGAATGCGGGAATTCAAATCCCATTTAAGAACAGTGGAGTGAAAGGGGTTGATGCAAAAATTGTGGTCAATATTTCAGATGCACAGAGTTTGCTTCCTGAGCCTTTATCAAAACAAGCGTTAGTCGGTAAAAAAGTCACTGTACACGCATCATCACAGGGTGACTTATTGTCAATTTCAGCAAACCTACCAGGCCTGGTGGATTTACAGGGTGAATGGCATGCGAGCAATAATGAATATAAGGTTGCACAGCTAAAGGTCCTGCTCGGAGAGGATGGCAGGGCGGTTGATTCTATAGTATCGAATGGAGCATCTGTTAGTGGACAACTTCAGACGTTCGATCTTGATGGATGGATTGCACTTTACAAGGCTATGCCTGAACTGAATTTATTAAAGAGTTCAAAGTCTCAGATAGATTGGAATGTTTCTCAATTAAAACTTCAGAATATGTTGCTTTGGGGAAGAGTACCCCGATATTAATATTCAATGGGAATCAGTTCGCCAAGAGTCAGTGTTGCTTAAAGTAAAGAGTCCAAGTGTAGACGCCGAGTGGCTCACAAATTCAACGGGCGTTGCGGACGTTTA
>VCMI01000053.1 GCA_006222135.1 Thiomicrorhabdus sp.
ACACGACYAAATTGCACTTATTATCCGAAACCGCGAAACAAAAAAGGTGCTTTCTTTACGATTTAATATTTCTAATAAAATTCCTAAACAGTTAATATAGGCAGACTACAGAGAGTTAGATACTCTCTTAAATAATTTTTGAGAAGTGATGGTATGTGCGGAATTTGCGGTGAAATTTATTGGGATGGTCAACGTGCAGACATCTCACGTTTGAAGCCTATGTTACAAGAGATGGTACGACGTGGGCCAGATGATGAGGGTGTTTGGGTTAGAGACCAGGTAGGGCTGGGCCACCGTCGATTGTCTATCATAGATTTATCGGATGGAGGCCATCAACCCATGCACGATAGAGAGTTTTCTTTGGTCTTTAATGGTTGTATCTATAACTACCAGAGCCTAACGACTGAGTTGGAAGCCTTGGGTCATGAATTTGTAACGCATTCCGATACAGAAGTGATTCTTAAGGCCTATCGTCAGTGGGGGTTGGAGTGTGTAGAGCATTTTGAAGGCATGTTTGCATTTGCTATTTGGGATGATGATCAGCAACTGTTATTGTTGGCACGTGACCGAATGGGAATTAAGCCGCTTTATTATGCACCTGTTGATGGTGGAATGCGTTTTGCTTCAAATACACAGGCATTATTGACCAGTGATGATATTGATACGGATATTGACCCAATTGGTTTGCATCACCAGCTCACCTTGCATGCTGTGATTCCAGCACCCCACACCATTTTAAAAGGCATTAAAAAGCTTGAGCCGGGTCATTGGATGATTGTGAATCCAGATGGTCAAATGTATAAGAAACGCTTTTGGCATTTAGAGGCACAACGTCCAACTGAAATTCATGGCAAGCCAGCGCCACAAACTGACCAGGCCTGGATAGATTTGATTCATCAGGACTTAAAAGAGGCGGTACATAAGCGTTTGACAGCGGCAGACGTTCCTGTAGGCGTTTTGCTCTCGGGTGGTTTAGATTCCAGTCTGTTGGTTGCCATGTTGCATGAAGCAGGCGTTAAGGATATCAAAACCTTTTCTATTGGTTTTGAAGATGCACCTGAGGAAAAAGGCAACGAGTTTGAGTTTTCAGATTTAGTTGTAGAACGCTATAAAACCGATCATGAGCAGTATTTAATTTCGAACAGGGACGTTTTGCCAAGATTACATGAGGCTGTTGAAGCCATGTCCGAACCGATGGTGGGTCAAGATGCGGTCGCTTTCTATCTATTGTCAGAAAAAGTCTCTAAAAAGGTTAAGGTGGTAATGTCTGGTCAAGGGGCTGATGAGGTTTTTGGAGGTTATTCATGGTATTCAAAAATGCATGAAGCAGGCCTTAATGTTGATTTAAGTAAGCCACAGGACGCTGTCAATGCATTTGCACCACACTATTTTGATCGCTCTCATCAAGAGTGGTTAGAGGTGGTCAACCCTGAATATCATATAGAGGATGTCACGTCTATTTTGATTGGGGATCAGTTAACCGATCCCGGAGCGGACAGTTTTTTAGATCAAGTTTTACGTTTGGATGTGACAACCTTGGTTGTCGATGATCCAGTGAAACGGGTGGATAATATGACGATGGCTTGGGGTTTAGAAGCGCGAGTGCCTTTTTTAGACCATAAGTTGGTGGAAACGGCTATGGCGGCTCCTATAGAGTTAAAGGTTAAGAGCGATGGCAAACATATCTTAAAAGAGATCGCGCGTGGCTTAGTGCCTGATGAGATTATCGACCGTCCTAAGGTGGCGTTTCCAATGCCAGCGTTAAAATATGTGCGTGGCGAGTTCTTTGAGTACATGAAAGCCTTATTAACATCCCCTCAAGCCCAAAAGCGGGGAATTTTTAACCAAGATAAATTACAACAACTGTTAGAAAACCCCGAGGCGCCGCAAAGTTTTACGGCTATTCAGGGCAGCAAATTATGGCATGCGGCCTTACTAGAGTTTTGGTTGCAAAAGCATGTTGATAAAAGCATTTAATCGATGCGCAAATAAAACACTATGAACTCGAGCAATAACCTAGTAAAATACTCGGAAATTAAAGATAAGGATAGATTTAATGGAAAACCAAGATCCAGTAGTACAAGAGACTTTAGAACGAATTCACAGTCAAGTAACGAGTAACCCTGTCGTTTTGTATATGAAAGGCACACCACAAATGCCATCTTGTGGTTTTTCTAGCCGTACTGCGCAAGCTTTGGCAGAGACGGAAGAGAAGTTTGCTTTTGTAAATATTTTGGCGGATGCGACCATTTTTGAGCATCTTCCTAAGTATCAGGATTGGCCAACATTTCCACAGCTTTACATTGATGGCGAACTACAAGGTGGTTGCGATATTACTTTAGAGTTGGCGGAATCAGGCGAGTTAAAGAAAATGATGGCGGCTGCAAGCGCTAAGAAAGAAGCATCATAAATTTGAAGATTATGGGGGTTAATGCTTGAGATAGGCATTAGCACTCTTACTGTTTCAAATCAAAAAGGCACCTTCGGGTGTCTTTTTTTTCGCTCTTTTTAGAGAGAGATTATTTGCTAGGCTCTTGAGTTTAGAGGAGTCTACGTGGGCATACGTCCAATATTGGTTTTTTTAAATGACCAGGCCTGGTCATTTTGTTGGACGTGATTACTTAAAGCTTAGATGTTTAATATTCAGGCTTAGTTAATGGGCGTTGATTAACGATGGTACAAAACAGGTCAGCTGTTTTTTCGGTGTCATAAACCGCCGAATGTGCTTGGTTATTGTCCCAATCATGGCCTGCTGCTTGAACGGACTTGGCTAAAACCGTTTCTCCATAAGCCAGGCCTGCCATTGAAACGGTATCAAACGTACTAAAATCGTGAAAAGGGGATTTTATATGGCAGCGTGCCGCGGCTTTTTGAACGAAGTTCAGATCAAAAAATGCATTGTGGCCCACCAGTATCGCTCGTGAACAACCCTGCAGTTTAAGTTGGTGATTAATGGGCTTGAAAAGAGCGGTTAAAGCTTCTTTTTCACAAATAGCTTCCCTAAAAGGATGGAAAGGGTCTTCCATGCCAATGAACTTTAGAGCACTTTGTTCAATATTAGCACCTTTGAATGGCATGATGTTTTTATCAAATGTGGTGCCTCGGACGAGATGTCCGGCCGCATTCATTTGTAACATAACGACAGCCATCTCTAATAAAGCATCCGTTTCACAATTAAACCCTGCTGTTTCAACATCCACTACGACGGGTAAGAAACCGCGAAAACGGTCTTTAATCTGGGTAATTTTTTTCATGTATTCGCTTTAGCTGTTGGATCACAGCTCTTTTATGAGGACTTTAGAGAGTCTTTGAAAATTATAGAGGGATTGCTTTTCTGAGGGTAAAGCGGAAACAGACGCCAGCTGAAAACCATGCTCAATAAACCAATGATGTGTATGCGTGGTCAGCAGGAATAATTGATTAATTCCTAGCGTAAAGGCACTTTTTTCAACCGCTTTAAGGAGTTCAGCACCGAGTTCTTGTCCTTGATAGCTTTCATGGACGGCTAAGCAGGCAAGTTCTCCCATCTTATCAGCAATTGGGTAAAGTGCTGCACAACCAATAATGTGTTGATCTCTCTCAACCAGAATAAAGTTTTCAATTTCCAATTCAAGGCGCTCTCTAGAGCGTTTTACGAGTACGCCTTGTTCCTCTAGAGGGGAGATTAAGTCCAGAATACCGCCGACATCATCAATCGTTGCTGGGCGTAACTGATGATAACGATCACTAAAAATAAGCGTGCCAACACCATCAAGGGTAAATAATTCGAGTAACAGGGCACCAGGATTTTCTTGTTCCATAATGTGTACGCGCTTGACAGTATGGTTAGTTTTTTCGAGTTGCTGCAATAAACGCACTTGTGCAGGGTTGTTAGAGTCCTGAATGATACCGCCTAACTCGGGAATGCTCAATTGCTTAGGTAACTCTTGTAGTTGCTGAGGATTGGCAAACACCATAAGCTTATCTGCTTGAATGGCATTGGCGACTTCACAAGCCTGTTCAAGTGTATTGAGATTGAACACTTCACCCGTCAAAGAATAAGCCAGTGGCGTTAGTAAAGCAATCTGTCCCGCAGCAAGTGAACCCGATATGGCCGCATGATTAATCTTTCTGAGTTTTCCAGTGTATTGGAAATCAATGCCGTCTATAACGCCTTTGGGTTGGGCGATAACCCAATTACCCGATATCAAGGTTAACGGATTTGCTTGCATACAAGTGGCCTGGCTAAAAACAGCTTCTAGCTGGCTACGGACAATACCGATCGTTTGCTGAAAAACCGGTAAACTTTCCAAGGTGGTGATTCTGAATTGTTGATGATGTTGCCAAGGGATATTTTGTTTTTCTAAAGCTGCGTTGATTTGCGGCGTTGCTCCCATGACTAAGACAATCTTTAAGCCAAGATTATGCAGCAATCCAATGTCTTGAGATAACTGTTTTAAGGTCTCTGGCGCTTGCATTAATTCGCCCGGTAAATAAACGACACAGGTTTTCCCACGATGCTGTTCGATATACCGAGAAGATTGTCTTAATGTATTAATAAATTCTAGTTCAGATTGCTTCATGAATGTGCGAAAATAGGCTAATTAGTTAATAATTTAATAAGTATAAACAGTCTGTCGGTGAAAGTCTAAATACTCGGTACTTTACTGCTGGACTGAAATTCGATCGAACAGACTCAAAGGAGTTTAAAATGCCTGTATATCGTTCTAAAACCAGTACCCATGGTCGTAATATGGCGGGTGCTCGGGCCTTGTGGAGAGCCACTGGCATGGAAACCGAAGATTTTGGTAAGCCTATTATTGCCATTGCCAACTCTTTTACTCAGTTTGTACCGGGGCATGTTCATTTAAAGGATATGGGGCAGTTGGTCGCCAGAGTTATTGAGGAAGCCGGTGGTGTTGCTAAAGAGTTCAATACAATTGCGGTCGATGATGGGATTGCAATGGGTCACGACGGCATGTTGTACTCACTGCCTTCTCGCGATTTGATTGCGGATTCCGTTGAATATATGGTCAACGCACATTGTGCCGATGCCCTGGTTTGTATTTCTAACTGTGACAAGATTACTCCGGGTATGATGATGGCTGCGATGCGTTTAAACATCCCAACTATTTTCGTCACCGGTGGTCCGATGGAGTCTGGTAAAACAGTGCTAGGTGGTATTGGTATTAAATTGGATTTGGTTGATGCAATGGTGATGGCCGCGGATGATCGCGTTTCTGACAAGGATGTTGAAGACGTTGAAGTGTCAGCCTGTCCGACGTGTGGTTCTTGTTCTGGGATGTTCACAGCGAATTCAATGAACTGTTTAGCCGAAGCTTTAGGGATTGCTTTACCAGGTAACGGTACAACCTTAGCGACTCATTCTGATCGTAGACACCTGTTTGAAGAAGCGGGTCGTCGTATCGTTGAGATTGCCAAAAAGCATTATGATGAAGATGATTACTCTGTATTACCACGTTCAATCGCAACATTTGAGGCATTTGAGAATGCAATGACTTTGGATGTTGCTATGGGTGGCTCAACCAATACCGTACTGCATTTATTGGCGATAGCTAAAGAAGCTGAAGTTAATTTCACTATGGCCGATATGGATCATATCTCCCGGAGAGTGCCATGCTTAGTCAAGGTTGCTCCGAACTCTAAAGAATTTCACATGGAGGATGTGCATCGTGCCGGTGGTATTATGCGAATCTTGGGTGAGTTGGATCGGGGTGGACTGATTAAACGTGATGTGCCGACGGTTCATTCCTCTACTATGGGGGCCGCACTGGAGCTTTGGGATATTCGTCGTAGCGATGATGAAGCGGTTCACACTTTCTTTAGAGCAGGACCAGGTAACGTCAGAACTACTGAAGCCTTTAGCCAAAGCAAACGTTGGAAAACAATAGATATTGATCCTGTTAAGGGTTGTGTTCATGATATGGAGCATGCTTACACCAAAGAGGGTGGTTTAGCGGTGCTTTATGGCAATATTGCACTGGATGGTTGTGTCGTTAAGACGGCTGGTGTTGACGAGTCTATCTTTAAATTTACGGGCCCTGCGCGCATTTTTGAAAGCCAGGATTCCGCCGTCGCGGCTATTCTTGCCAATGAAATTAATAAAGGTGATGTTTTGATTATCCGTTATGAAGGGCCAAAAGGTGGGCCTGGAATGCAAGAGATGCTTTATCCAACGAGCTATCTGAAGTCTAAGGGCTTGGGTGAGGCATGTGCATTATTAACCGATGGTCGCTTTTCTGGTGGGACGTCAGGCCTTTCTATTGGTCATGCGTCACCAGAAGCGGCGCAAGGTGGTAATATCGGATTAATCGAAGAGGGTGATTCGATTGAAATTGATATCCCTAACCGTACCATTAAAGGCTTGTTAACAGATGAACAGTTTGCTGAACGTCGTCAGGCTATGAACTCTAAAGGTCGAAATGCTTGGAAGCCATTAGAAGTACGTCCTCGCAAAATAAGTGTCGCTTTACGTGCTTATGCCGCAATGACAACCAGTGCGGCTTTTGGTGCAGTGCGTGATGTTGAACAGATTGAACGCTGATAATTTAACGGAGAATAAAAATGTTTGCAGATAAACTAACCCAAGAGCAGCGACAAGTTGTGTTTGATTTAGCCGCCAATTTAGCCGCGGCAGATGATGAAATTTCTGAAGAAGAGGTTCAGTACCTAAAAGATTTTAGTTCCGCTTACGGTATTGATTATGATTTGGACAAAGCGGATATTGATATTGATGCCTTATTGCAGGTTATGAATACCAGACAGTCTAAAATAATTACCTTACAAGAGTTAATTAAAATTTCTTATAAAGATGGTCACTTTGGCGAAGAAGAGCAGGAAAAAGTATTTTTGATTGCTCAGAAGCTTGGATTGAATAATCCAGAGTTTATGCTACGTCTTGAAAAGTGGGTTCGTCAAGGATTTGATTGGGTCTATGAAGGTGAGCAAATGGTCGAAGGTTTTTAATAGACGTTTAGCCATTAGCGGTTTTGTATCGAATGGGTTAAACGTGATTATTTCTCGATAGACTCTTTCTACAGCCAGTAAAAAACCAGCCATCGGCTGGTTTTTTTATATCTGATTTTAGGGTGACTTTGCCAGTAAGGTGTAACATCCAATATGCAATTTTAAGCCTCGCAAGTAGACCTCTAGACAGTGTTGGTAATTGAACTGTTCAAGGCTCTATCGTCTATGGAAACGGATGTTTAGTGGAGCTCTGTCGCGTCTTATATAGCATGTCTGCTAAAAGTGCACCTTAGGATTTTTTTGAGTTGGCCTTGCGCTCAGATGATTTTCTAAAGCCATCAGACCTACCAGGCCTGGTAGCTTGAGACAACTGAAATCAGTTGCTGGAGAAGGAGGGTAAATATTAGGCACATAGATTCAACTAGTAAGTGCAACACCTATAGGAATTGAAAAAGGCCAGTTGATAAGCTACCTTTTAAGTTCCTACACAAAAGAGGTGTTGCCCAATGAGCACATATCATCAACTGACCTTAGAAGAAAGATATCACATTTACGGACTCAAACGTGTCGTGTATAGCATTACGACTATCGCAGACGAGTTAAAACGTCAGTCGTCGTGT
>VCMI01000054.1 GCA_006222135.1 Thiomicrorhabdus sp.
TTTATATCCTGCTACAGACGCTAAAAATGATGCTTTGCTTCTGCTCACTTGTTGCCGCATCAAAGGTGTCTTTGCTTATGTCAATTCCAATGTATGTCGCCATGATAAACCGCCTAATATGTGATAGGATTTAGTCTCGCTTGGTAAGTTCACACTATGGCTTTACTAACCTTATGAATACAGGCTAGGAGTCGTGTCCTGCCTAAGATACCGTTCAGTTTATAGTGTGTGAGGACAAAGGTCTTAATCTGGCATGGAAGGTCTTACCCTAGGCCTGGTCACAAGATCTCTCTGTCCTTTTACTAAGCGTCCCTAATAAATTCTCCACTTCTGGAGAACACTTTCAACATATAAGGCCTGGTCGTTTTAAAATTTTCATCTATTCAGTTCTAAAGTTCACCCTTTAAATGCTTAATATAGAGACTTAAGGCATTATTGTGCCTGCCAAATGACTCATTCAATAAAAATTGACGTCATTAGCGGAATTATCTAAAATTTAAAGGGTATTTATATACTCAAGGAGATAATTCATGTTACAAAAAATTACGTTAGGTTTATGTGGTCTGGTGTTATTGCTGCCTATCTCAAATAGCTATGCCGAGGATGTTTTGGACGAGAAGAATATAGGCATGACGTTAGCCAGAGATTTGGCGACAGAGGCCATTTTAGCTTGTCGTGAAAAGGGGTTTTCTGTCAGTGCAGTCGTCGTTGATAAACATGGTAACCAGCGTGTTGCACTACGGGATGATTTTGCCTCTAAGTTTACATTGCAAATTGCAGAGGAAAAAGCCAATGCAACCATTATGTCAGGCTTGAAATCGGGTGAGTTTAGAGCGCTACGCGGTGATATTCGTCCTGAACTAAACCATGTCGAAGGCATTTTGATGATGGTAGGCGGTGTACCGATTATAAGTGGTGGCCGTCGTATTGGTGCGATGGGTGTTAGCGGGGCACCAGGCGGTGAAAAAGATGAGGCCTGTGTGTTAGTCGCTTTAGAGAAACTAGAAGATCGACTTGCTTTTTAAAATTGGCGTCAAGAGGGTATTATTAGAAAGGGCTTAATAAATCTGGGTGTCATAAGAGTAATAAGAGGAAGGGTCGTCGGGCATAAGCAAAGAGAGCTCAGCCCGTTCTGGTGCTAATCGTTCTTATGCACCTGGACTAACACCCCAAATAAAGGATGGTCAATGTAGTGCAGTTCACCCTCTTTAATTTTACGGGCTTCTTTTAAATTAAAACGCCAATGGCTTGGTAACTCTTCTAAGGCCAATTGTTGATTCTGGGCAAACTCTTCGAGAATTTTAGTCGGAATGGCTCTCTCAAATTCCAAATCAACTTCAACGTGGGCAAAACGCGTTTTGTAAAGTTTAATGGTCCCAACTATTTGGGTGCCACCTTCTTGAGCATTTTCAATCAGTACCGTGGGAGCATTCTTAGTATCAATTGCGCTTTGTGACCAGGCCTGGTGGAATAAGATACCGTAGTGTCTGCTTATTTTTTGAGCCACGGTACCCAATGATGTATTGGCATTTTCAATGAATAATGGATACTTTCCCGTGGTGAATAGTGAGGTACTGTCTTCCGTGATTGGCAATTCAATTTCATCAGGCCAATGTTCTTCTGTCCAACCGCGTAATGCATGGTTTTCAAAGACAATGACTTCTACCGTATAGCGTGGAATTTCTTCGGCATGTAGTGAGCCACTAAACCCCAGCAGGCCTGTGCATACCAGCAGACTTTTAAAGGTGTTGCTTGAGTAGGTCTTGTGTCTACTTTTTAAGAGATTCAGCGCAGTGAACACTGTCGCGCTCATTGTATAATTAATAACGTGTTTCATAACTTGCATAATGGGTTTCATAACCTTTTCTATTACGACAATTGTTCATTTAAATAAGCAGAGATCATAAACACAATCTAACCCATTTTAATACTTCTCACCATCAATTCAATCGCGGCGATTCTTTGGGGTAATTCAGGCATTGTATCGAAAAACTTCAGTTCAGTTTGGCCTTTTAGTTGATAGTGCTTAGGTTGAGCCTGAATAAGTTTAATAAGTTTCATTGGATCAATATCGGGCTGTTGGTTAAATTGTAAGCGAATTATTGAATCCGATGCATCGAGTTTAATGATGCCCATTGGTTCAATCAATAATTTAACTTGTGTGACTACCAGTAGGTTTTTAACCTGGTCGGGCAGTAGGCCGAAGCGATCGATCATCTCTACCTCAAGCTCTCTTAAGCTTGTTTGATCTTCTGCACTGGCTATGCGTTTATAGAAAATCAATCGGGTGTGGACATCCGGTAGGTAGTCTTCTGGAATCAGTGCCGGAACGCTCAAGTCGACTTCACTGCCCGTATGCAAGGTCATATTGAGCTCCGGATGTTTACCGGATTTTAAGGCTTTAACGGCACGTTCTAGCAGTTCACTGTAGAGTCCAAAACCAATCTCTTGTATTTGTCCTGATTGCCCGTCACCCAGTAGTTCGCCAGCGCCACGGATTTCTAGATCGTGGCTGGCCAGGATAAAGCCAGCCCCCAATGTGTTGTGCTTAGCGATGGCGGCTAGGCGCTTCTCGGCATCTTTAGAGATAGTCGATTTTTCGCCGGTAAACATATAGGCGTAAGCTCGATGATGTGACCGACCGACGCGACCGCGTAATTGATGCAGTTGCGCCAAGCCAAACTTATCGGCACGATCAATCAGAATGGTATTCGCGGTCGGGATATCAATCCCCGTCTCAATAATGGTAGTACAGACTAAAATATTGTAGCGTCGGTGATAGAAGTCTTCCATAACCGATTCAAGATCACGTTCGTTCATCTGGCCGTGTGCAAAGGTGACTTTCGCTTCAGGGATGAGTTCTTGAATGGTCTCGACCATCTGCTCAATTTTAGCGACTTGGTTATAGAGGATATAAACCTGTCCACCACGACGGATTTCACGTAAAGAAGCTTCGCGCACGACCTCTTCGTTCCACTCTTGTACAAAGGTTTGCACGGCTAAACGTTTGGCTGGTGGCGTGGCGATAATGGAGAGATCACGCAGGTCATTCATTGCCATATTTAAAGTACGCGGAATCGGGGTCGCAGTCATCGTCATAACATCGACTTCGGCACGCATCTTTTTAAGTTGTTCTTTTTGTCTGACACCAAAACGATGCTCTTCATCAATAATAACCAAGCCAAGCGCTTGATAAGCGACATCTTTTTGGATCAGTTTATGGGTTCCAATTATAATGTCGACCTTACCGGCTTGTAAATCCTCTAGAACGATTTTTTGCTCTTTAGAAGTTTGAAAGCGCGATAACACTTCAATTCTGACGGGCCAATCTGAGAATCGATTTCTAAAGTTCTCAAGGTGCTGATGGGCTAATAGGGTGGTTGGGACTAAAATGGCCACTTGCTTGCCATCGTAGGCGGCGATAAACGCGGCACGCATCGCCACTTCGGTTTTACCAAAACCAACATCGCCACAGATTAGGCGATCCATCGGTTTGTCAGAGTACATATCGGCAATGACGGCTTCAATGGCGCTCTGTTGATCCGGTGTTTCTTCAAATGGAAAGCTTGACGCAAACCGTTGATAAGCTTCCGCAGGTGTTTTAAAGGCATAACCAGGTCTGGCCGCTCTCTGCGCATAGATATCCAGTAGTTCTGCAGCAACATCATGTACTTTTTCAGCGGCTTTACGTTTGGCTTTTTCCCAACGATCACTGCCTAATCTATGTAATGGCGCCGTTTCAGGGGTAGCACCCGTATAGCGACTGATGAGGTGTAAAGAGGTGACTGGCACGTAGAGTTTGGCTTCACCCGCGTACTCAATCATTAGAAACTCTTTGGGTTCATCATTAAACTCGAGTATTTCTAAGCCGCGATAACGTCCAACCCCATGATCGATATGCACAATTGGGCTACCAATGTCGAGTTCAATAAGGTTGCTGATCGCACTACTGAAGTCATCATGTTTCTTTTTACGACGGCGTTTTTGTACTACCGTTTGGCCGAAAACCTGCGTTTCGGAAATAATGCAGTAGTTTTCGGTATAAATGGATTCTTCGAGCGGGCTGACTAAAACGCATTGCGATTTTTTAGTCATTAGGGCATCCGACCACTTTTCAACAATCAGCGGGAACTGCTTATGTTTGGCCAACAAGGTAATCAGGGTTTCTCTGCGACCGGTACTCTCGGCACTAAAAATGACTTTGCCTTGATAGTGATCTAGAAAGGCATTCAATTTAGCGAGTGGATAGTCACTTTGCGGTTGTACGTCAAGTTCAGGCAGCGTTTTAGTGGCAAATTGAGTGGTATTTTTGGCTGATAAATCGGGCTCTAAGGTGATTCGATGATAGCGCTTTAATGAGGTTAAAAACTCAGTTTTATCGAGAATTATCTCATCAGGTTTGAGCAGAGGAAAGTCTGGATTGTGTTGGCCGACTTGGTAACGTTCTTCGTACTCATCGTGAATTTTATCAATGCCGGTTTCTAAGTGGCCGAATTCGAAAAATCGAGTGTCATCCGGTAAATAGCTGAATAGATCGGTTAGATTTCCATGAAATAGTGGGAGATAATATTCTAATCCGCCGACCGCTTGACCATCAGAAACATCTTTATAGATCTGTGATTTTCTTGCGTCATCTCCAAAACGTTCACGAAACTTTAGTCTAAATAAATCAATGCCTTGTTTCGTAAAGTTAAACTCTTTTGCAGGCAGTAATTGGATTTTATCTATCTGCTCAATGGAGCGTTGATTATCTGGATCAAAGCTGCGAATGGTTTCGACTTCATCATCAAACAGGTCAATACGGAAAGGGGTCTTGCTGCCCATTGGAAACAGGTCAATAATAGAGCCACGAATCGCAAATTCACCATGTTCCATGACTTGGCTGACCCGCTGATAACTACTGGCTTCTAACTGACGCGTGAAGAGCTCTATAGCTAAGGTATCGCCACATGCCAATAAAAAGGTAAATTGGGTAATGTAATCGTGCGGCACAATCTTTTGAATCAAGGTTGAGATGGGTAAAATCAAAATCCCTTGCTCAAGTTGAGGCAGTCGATAGAGCGTTTTTAAACGCTCCGAGACAATATCCTGGTGCGGAGAAAACTGATCGTAGGGCAACGTTTCCCATTCAGGAAAGGAATGGATATCATCCTGATTAGCATCAGGATGATTTAAAAAAACTGTAAAGACTCTTGCAACTGGTTGGCAGACTGGCTGTCCTGAGTTAAGACAACCACCAGGCCTGGTGAGCTCTGGTAGGTGTTGGCAATGGCCAATGCGCTCTCAGAGGTATTTAGAGGCCCCCAATATGAGCGATTGCCTTTAAGTGTAATGTCATTAGTTGCTAAAGGCGTCTGCAGTTTTTTCATAATATCAGTGGATTCTTTATCATATTCAGTGCGCAATATTTTAAACTACTGGAATCTTAAAATGATTAATTATTAGCAGAGAAGTAACTTGTGACACAAAGGAATCAAATATGAATGCAAGCTGGGCGTATAATTGGGTGCAAATAATGGCCCATAATAAGTCAATTTTATCGGGCAGCTGGGCACTATTGAGTTTGCTCGCGCTCTATGGGTTAACCATGGTTGATTTCACTCCCTTGTTGTCTGACTTAGGGTTGTTAGCCATTAGTTTAGTTTTGATGAGCCTGACAATGGGGTATCTGATAGATTCCTTTAAATCTGGCTTGGTGCAATTGGCTTTAAGTCTTTATATACTGTTGATGTTATTTGGAGGCATGGGTTGGATTGGTACGCCTTTTAACACGGAATCGGTATTGGGTTTAGTGGTCGTTGTGACCCTGCTCACCAGTAATTTAGTCCATATCTTGAGTACATTGTTGAGAGAAATGGCCCGAGGTCTATTTCAGTACGACGCGATGGCTGAAGCTTTAAAATCCAATGCGATGCCAATCTTTCTCTCTAATTTAACAACCGCGCTAGGTTTTATCTTTGCGGCTTGGTTTGATGAAAGTCTAACGGAATTAGCCATTATTGTTAGCTTAGGGGCTACAATTAGCTTTCTCAGCGCAATGACTTGGCTACCGCTGTTTTTACTCTCTTGGTTATTGGAGTTTAGAGTCGGCAATAGTGCCGATAGGCACGGGTTTAGTTTTGTCTCTAAGGGATTGATGAAGTATCGATGGCTACGTAATGGGTTACTTTGGCTAGGCATTGGGTTGCTGGTTTTTCTGACCCTCTATAATGGGTTTTATCAGCCTCAATTTCAGGATCTATTTTGGCTGGGCGTCGCCTTTTTTGTCCTATTTCTGATCTTTTGGCAGAGTTTAAAGCTGGCTTTGATTAATGTTCTAGTGAATCTACTCGCTCTAATGATTACTTTAAACATTTTTATGTTGTTTATGGCATTAGGCAATATGAGTTTGCTGCTGATTATGGTGCCACTTGGTTTGATTGTAGATGATGGGATTCACTTTTTTTCACGTTATGTGCGCGCGCAACAATCCGTCTTTACCGATGCAGAGTCTGCCGTTCGATTCTCTATGGCCAGTGTTGGTAGACCGATCTGGATAAGCTCATGGGTCTTGTTTATCGGTTTGGCAGTATTGGCTTTTAGTCACAATGAATTGGTGCAGTCGGCAAGTTTAATAACATTATTAGCATTAATCATTGCGACCTTTTTAATTTTGCTCGTCGTGCCCGCTGTGCTCATCTCTTTACAAAACAAACAGATAACGACGATTGATTAAAGAATGCTTGACTCATTATCAAAATTACTGATAAAGGATTGATAAATTTAATTGTTAATTCACAGGGGAATGGTTCATTATCACAGCACTAATTATTTTAAAGCTATTCAAATAGGCGTTATTTCGGACTTTTAAGCAAGAATGAAACGCTTTTTACCGGTTATTTAAGTACAAGAGGAATAAGTATGACAACAGTCGTAGTAGTAGGTGCAAGTACAGGTGGTTTACCAATGTCTTACGATATTCGTAAGCATTTAGATAAAGGTCATACCGTTAAGGTTGTCAGTAATATCGATGAGTTCAACTTCATTCCATCGAACCCTTGGGTGGCTGTAGGTTGGCGTAAAGCAGAAGATATCTCTTTTAAACTAGAGCCATACCTAACGCGTAAAGGCATTGAGTTCTATCATGAGACTTGTGTTGGCCTTGATCCAGAAGCGAATAAGATTAAGTTGTCTGATGGCTCTGAAATGGACTATGACTACCTTGTTTTGGCAACAGGTCCTGCTTTAGCGTTTGACGAAATTGAAGGGTTTGGCCCTAAGAGTCATGGTGGTAATACCGTTTCTGTTTGTTCAACACCTCACTCGGTTGAAGCCTATGACGAGTGGGAAGAGTTCTGTAAAGCACCCGGCCCAATCATTGTTGGAGCGGTTCAAGGTGCTTCGTGTTTTGGTCCTGCATATGAATTTGGAATGATTATGGAAACGGATTTACGTAAGCGTAAACTTCGTAGCCAAGTGCCGATGACATTTGTAACAGCAGAACCTTACATCGGTCATTTAGGGTTAGGTGGCGTTGGTGATTCTAAAGGTTTGATGGAATCTGAAATGCGTAGCCGTCATATTAATTGGATTTGTAACGCTAAAGTCACAAAAATCACTGAAGACACAATGTATGTCGATGAATATAACAACCGTGGTGATGTGATTGATCAACATGAATTACCGTTCAAGTATTCAATGATGTTGCCTGCGTTTAAAGGTTCTAAGTTCTTGCAAGAGATGGTTGATGCAGATCCGGCTAAAATGGGTGGACCTTTAGTGAATCCTCGTGGTTTTGTTAAGGTCGATCAATTTAGCCGTAACCCTACTTATCACAATATTTATGCATTGGGTGTAGGGATTGTGATTCCTCCTGTAGATGCCACTTGTCCAGTCCCTTGCGGTACACCAAAAACAGGTTTGATGATTGAATCAATGGTAACGGCAATTTGTCATAACATTGCAAACAATCTAGAAGGTAAAGAGCCAACTGCGGAGCCTACTTGGAATACAGTTTGTTTGACAGATATGGGTGATACCGGTGCTGCGTTTGTTGCTTTACCTCAGATCCCACCACGTAACTTAACGTGGGCGAAAAAAGGTAAATGGGTACATTTGGCGAAAATTGCATTTGAAAAGTATTTCATCCGTAATATGAAAGCGGGTAATTCAGAACCGATTTACCAAAAATACATGATGAAAATGCTAGGCATTACACGTCTTAAATCTGATAAATAAAGAATATTTGTTTTTAAGACTAAAAAAAACCCTCTTAATGTAGGGTTTTTTTTGTCGTCTCGTTTATAATGTTGATGCATGACACTTACACAGACTCTTTATTCTTTAGACCTCCTCGGCACCGTTGTATTTGCGGTGACAGGACTTTTGGCTGCGCGTCGTAAAGAGCTCGATCTGTTTGGCGCCATTGTTATTGCCATGGTGACCGCGATTGGTGGCGGGACTTTACGGGACTTGATTATCGATGTCCCAGTGTTCTGGACTCAGCACGATATTTATATTTATGTGGTGGTGGTCTCAGCATTATTACTCTTTTTTTAGCACGCTATAAGCGCCTTCCTATCAAACTGTTGTTGTTTTTAGATGCGTTAGGCTTGGCTGTATTTACGGTGGTCGGCACGCAAAAAGCCATGGCATTAGGGTTTTCAGACCCCATCGCTATTATGACGGGTATCATGACCGGCGTCGTCGGTGGGGTTATGCGTGATGTATTAGTGGGAGAGGTTCCCTTGGTATTTCGAAAGGAGATCTACGCGACCGCTTCTTTTATTGGGGCAAGTATCTTTCTAACCTTGGAAGAGCTTGGATTGTCGGTCGAATATTCAGTCTTCATCTCCATTATCCTTATACTCTCAATTCGAGTTTGGGCTATTATGCATAAGATCGAACTGCCGGTCTTTATCTCTTATAAAGAGAGTACTCAAAACGTAAATAAAATGACAAGTTCGAATTCTTCTCCCGATAAAAGGGACAGTAAAATCAAGAATGATAAATTAGGTTAACTATGTTTAAACTCCCGTATGAATTCTTACTAGGGCTTCGTTATACTCGCGCTAAGAGACGTAATGGCTTCATCTCCTTTATTTCTCTGTCCTCTATGCTAGGCATAGGATTAGGTGTGGCGGCTTTGATTACTATTTTATCTATTATGAATGGTTTTCAAGAAGAGTTACGAGAGCGTATCTTGGGTATGACGGCGCACATGACCATTAGTGAAGAGCATAACCGCCTCGAAAGTTGGGATAGCCTCTATAACGACCTGATTAATCAACCTCATGTTGAGGGTGCCGCGCCTAATATCATGGAACAAGGCATGTTGACGAACGGTAGTCTGGTAAAGGGTGCGGCCATTAGAGGTGTTCTATCCGAGTTTGAAGGTCAGGTTGCAGATATTGATAGCAAAATGCTACAGGGGCAATTGTCCGATTTAGAGCCTCAAAAGTACCGCATTATTTTGGGGAGTGAATTGGCTCTGGATTTAGGGGTTTCAGTCGGTGAAAAAGTCACTTTGATTGCCCCGCAGGGCAGTATATCACCCGTCGGAATCGTACCACGTATTAAGCGTTTTACCGTGGTGGGCCTGTTTGAAGCGGGCATGCACGAGTATGATAGTGGTCTGGCTATTATGCATATTGAGGATGCTAAAAAGCTCTTTAAATACGGCGATGCAGTTGGCGCACTACAAATTAAATTAGATGATATGTTTTTAGTGGGTGAAGTGAAGAAAGATCTTGCCCAGGTGGCTCAGAAAACCTTGTATATTCGAGACTGGACACAACAACACGCTAATTTCTTCAGAGCGATTGAGATGGAGAAGAAGATGATGTTTATTGTGTTGGCGCTGATTATCATGGTGGCCACCTTTAATGTCGTCTCAACCATGGTAATGGTTGTAACGGATAAGCAGGGTGATATTGCCGTGTTGCGTACCATTGGTGCAACCCCGGCAAGTATTCAGATGATCTTTATTATCCAAGGCTTAGTGATTGGCATATTGGGCGTATTATTTGGGTTGATTGGCGGATTGAGTTTGGCTTTGAATATCGACGTTATTGTGCCTTTTATTGAGTCCTTATTGGGCATTCAGTTCTTTCCTGCAGATGTCTATTACATTAGTAATGTTCCTTCAAAAGTGGAGTGGACGGATGTATGGTACGTTACCAGCATTGCATTTGGTTTGACTCTGCTAGCCACCTTGTATCCGGCCAGAAAAGCCTCAAAAGTACAACCTGCAGAGGCGTTACGTTATGAGTAATTTAGTATTAGAAGCGACCAATTTGTCGAAAACTTATCGCGAAGGTATTATCCAAACATCGGTATTTTCAGAAGTTGATTTCAGTCTGCATGTCGGTGAGAAAATTGCAATTATCGGTGCATCAGGTTCTGGTAAAAGTACTTTATTACATGTGCTTGCGGGTTTGGATACGCCTGACTCTGGTGTCGTTCGATTAAATTCAGCCAGTTTTTCCGATGAAGGAGAAGCCAAACGAGGCCGATTGAGAAATCAATATATGGGTTTTGTGTATCAGTTTCACCATTTATTGCCCGAGTTAACGGCATTGGAGAATGTCATGATGCCGCTGCGTATTCGTCGTACTGACAGTGCTGTTGCAAAACTGAAAGCTCAAGCGTTATTAGAACGTGTGGGTTTGACAGAACGTATGGAGCATAAACCCAGCGAACTTTCTGGTGGTGAGCGTCAAAGAGTTGCGATAGCGCGGGCGCTTATTACGGAACCAAAATGCATCTTAGCCGATGAACCCACGGGTAATTTGGATCATAATGCCGCCAATCAAGTCTTCAACCTTTTGTTAGAGTTGAATCAAGAGTTGCAGACAGCTATTTTAATTGTCACCCATGACTTGGAGCTTGCTGCAAAAATGGATCGACAGCTGACTTTGCTGGATGGCCAACTCGTCGAATAAGGTTTATAGCCGACACTCGAGATCTTTGCACGAGTCAATGAATCGCTATAAATTGACTGATCTTGTTAAAAAAATGAGGCAATAGCCCGCTATTACTCATAATATTTCACGGCAACAGGTCTAAATTTTATCTCATTGCTATCTTGTCCCTATCTTGTGCAAAAGTTTAGTTAAATGACACACGGTTAAGGAAACCTCACACATGTTATGTCTACAAAGTTTATCCATTCGCGCAGGCGTTAAGCCTCTTTTTGAGGGCGCTAATCTTAATATTCATCCAGGACAAAAAATTGGTTTAGTCGGTCAAAATGGTGTGGGTAAAACGACACTATTTAAGTGTCTATTAGGTGAGATCTCAATCGAAGAGGGAAATATTGGGATTCCAGCCGATTGGCTGGTAGGCTACGTTGAACAAGAAGTACATCGTCCGGATGCTCAAGCATTACGTTATGTTACATTTGGCGATACCAAGTATGCTGAAGCGCAAGAGTTGATTGAAAAGGCAGAAGCCTCAGATGATCATGATTTATTGGTTAAAGCCTATGATGCTTTGGATAAAATGGATGGATTTTCAATACCGAGTAAAGCCAAGCAGTTATTGTACGGCTTAGGTTTTATAGAGAGTGATTTTACGAAACCAATGTCCCAGTTTTCCGGTGGTTGGCAAGTTCGCCTTAAATTAGGTCGAGCATTAATGCAACGTTCCGATTTACTGTTACTGGATGAGCCGACCAATCACTTGGATATTGAAGCGGTTGCTTGGCTAGAGCAATGGTTAAAATCCTATGAAGGCGCAATTCTAATTATTTCCCATGATCGTGATTTTCTGGACCAATCGGTGCAGGGTATTGCGCATATCCATGATCAAAAAATCACCTTCTATTCGGGTAACTTCGCCTCTTTTGAGCGTCAGCGTAATGAACAGTTGATGCAACAGCAGTCTCTGCATGAGAAGCAAAAGCAACAGATGCAGCACCTAAAAACCTTTATTGAGCGATTTAAAGCCACCGCTTCTAAAGCCAAGCAAGCGCAAAGCCGTGTAAAAGCATTGGAGCGTATGGAGTCCGTTGCAGCGGTTCAGGCATCCAATCCTTTTCATTTTGAATTTATTCCACCTTTGCATCAACCTGATCCTATGTTGTCAGTGGAGTCGGCCAGTTTTTCATATCCGCAAAAACCTATTTTAGACTCTGTTAAGTTGGTGTTGCGTGCGGGTGATCGTATTGGTTTGGTCAGTCGTCGTGT
>VCMI01000055.1 GCA_006222135.1 Thiomicrorhabdus sp.
ACACGACGACATAACCTACCTACCCACAAAGGTTAAAGGTAGCTTTTACTACCTTTACCTAGTGCTTGATATCTATAGTCGTAAAATCGTAGGGTGGCAGGTGCACAGCGAAGAAAAAAGCGCACTCGCTGCAGACCTAATGACAGACATCTGTTCGCGTGAACAGGTCTCTCGTAATCAGGTCACGCTGCACTCAGATAATGGAAGTCCGATGAAAGGAGCAACCATGTTGGCAACGCTTCAAGAGCTTGGCGTAGTTCCATCATTTAGCCGCCCATCAGTGAGTAATGACAACCCCTACTCAGAATCACTATTTAGAACCCTAAAGTATCGTTCAGAGTATCCCGAAAAGGCTTTTCAGGGCATTGTCAGTGCTCGAGAATGGGTCGCAGGCTTTACGAAGTGGTATAACGAAGAGCACCGCCACAGCAGTATTAAGTTCGTGACCCCTGCACAACGACACCAGGGGTTAGATATTGAAATATTGTTAAAACGAACAGAGGTTTATACTAAAGCTAAAGAACAAAACCCATGTCGCTGGACGGGTAAGATTAAGAATTGGGAGCATGAAAAGGAGGTTAAACTGAATCCTGGAAATGCGACCACTGAATCGAATAAATGTGAGGCGGCATAAATCACTTTTAGGCGACAACTATCTTGACAATTACCGTTGTCTATCTACTTTCTTTCGTTTGGCCTGAGGCTTTATGGGCCACTATTTTTGTATTACCGCTCATCATATTAGGGATATACGACCTCACTCAAAAATCTCATACTTTACTGCGTTTATACCCCGTAATTGGACACTTTAGGTACTTGTTTGAATCCATTAGACCTGAGATTCAACAGTATTTTGTGGAAGATAACCTTAATGGCACCCCCGTAAACAGAGAGTTCCGTTCTTTGATTTATGCGCGCGCAAAAGGCATGCGAGATACGCGTCCTTTTGGTACTCAATTTGATGTCTATCGTGTGGGTTATGAGTGGGTTAACCATTCAATCGCAGCTAAAAGAGCGATGAAAGAAGCGTGTCGTATCACCTTTGGTGGGAAAGATTGTTCACAACCTTATGAATCGGCCATCTTTAATATTTCGGCGATGAGTTATGGTGCTTTAAGTAAGCACGCCATAAGAGCGTTAAATAGAGGTGCGCAGATAGGCGGATTTTCTCATAACACGGGTGAAGGTGGCTTATCACCTTACCACTTACAAGAGAATGGCGACTTGGTTTGGCAAGTTGGTACGGGATACTTTTCGTGTCGAACCGCTGAAGGTGATTTTAATCCCGAGTTATTTGCAAAAAATGCATGCCATCCTAATGTAAAGATGATTGAAATAAAACTCTCTCAAGGTGCAAAACCTGGGCATGGTGGAATACTGCCAGCTGCAAAAGTAACAGAAGAGATTTCCCAAATTCGTAATGTCAATATGGGTGAAGATGTTGAGTCTCCTCCAGGACATAGCGCATTTTCAACGCCTATTGAATTGCTACAGTTTGTGCAACAGCTGCGTTCTTTATCAGGGGGTAAGCCCGTTGGATTTAAGCTGAGTGTCGGTAAATCCGAAGAGTTTTTTGCCATCTGTAAAGCAATGGTTGAAATCGGGATTAAGCCTGACTTTATTACGGTTGATGGCGGAGAAGGCGGAACAGGCGCGGCGCCTATTGAGTTTAGTAACTCAGTCGGTACTCCTTTAAGAGAAGCGGTGAACATCGTGCATTCTGCATTGGTAGGTTTTGGTTTAAAAGATGAAATTCGTTTAATCGCTTCGGGTAAGGCTTTCTCAGCATTTCATATTTTCAGATTGTTAGCTTTAGGCGCTGATACGGTCAATTCGGCACGCGGGATGATGTTTGCTTTAGGCTGTATTCAAGCAAGAAGTTGCAATACGAATAAGTGTCCTACCGGAATTGCGACTCAAGACCCAAGTCGTTATAAGGCTTTAAATATCGATATCAAGGGAGAACGCGTTGCCAGTTATCAAGCAAAGGTGGTTACAAACCTGACGGAAATTACAGCTGCCGCGGGGATGTCTAGTCCAAATGATATTCAAGCTAAGGATCTTAATCGAAGAGTCAGTACGGCAGAGGTAAAAACTTATGAAGAGATTTTTCCAAGCTTAAAGAGAGGTTGTTTGCTTCATGAAAACTCTGTGCCGGAGAGTTGGAGAAAAGTGTGGACGGTTGCAAACGCCAGTCACTGGTAATTTGAGTGATATTTGTAAAGGATCGCAAAGTAACCAGGCCTGGTCACTTTCAAAATCAGAGCTGTTTAGTTTGTTTAGCAAACTGTTCCAAAGAAATCTCAATATGCCCCGATTTATTGCGGTTCGGGCCCTTCATAACTTCTTGAGCCGCCCAAGCATGGCCATGCACCACTTCATAGGTTGCGGGGATTTTGCCCTCTTTGCGTAGACCTTCATACGCTTCTAACATGGCGTGAAACTGGGTTTTTCCCATCAAGCCTTGGCGACGGTTTTGATTGGCATTGGTGGCGCCAATGGCTTTAAGGTCTTTTAATACGCCCATTGGCTTATCGTAGGTAAGCGTAAACATCTCCATATCCATAACTGGTTGGCCGAAACCTGCTCGAATCAACGCATCACCGATATCGTGCATATCAATAAAATGGTTCACATGTTCGTAATCGACATCGGTGGCGCGCCAAGCTTGGCGCAGTTCTTTGAGGGTGTCGGGGCCAAAAGTTGTGAACATCAATAGGCCTTCAGGACGTAGAACCCGTCTGAATTCGGCAAATACAGCATCCAAATCATCACACCATTGCAACATCAAATTGCTGACAATGAGATCGACACTGTTGTCGGCAAACGGCAGTTGATAGACATCGGCAGTGATGCAGGTCGCTACGGTTTTAGTCGCAAGCCCTTTGGTGATAGCGCAATTTTGTAAGAAACGATTAATCRCAGAACCCAAAACGGGAAAACGCGAAGTTTGCAGGCGTGGCTTGGATTGCAATAACATGCTTTCTGATAAATCGACGGCAAAACACTTTGCCAAAGGATAGCGTGCGACCACTTTTTCAGTAAGTAGTCCAGTCCCTGAGCCGACATCCAAGACGGTTTGAACTTGGATGGTGGTCAGTTCGAGACGTTCATCGACACGCTCGGCCACCGTTTTTTGCAGAATTGCGGCGGCTTCATAGCTTGGAGCCGCATGACTAAAGTGGGCTTTAATGTGCTGGCGATTAACGCTGTTTAAGGGTGATGAAGAGGTATTAGGCATGCAAAGTTCGCTTTCGTTGTGTGGTCTCGCTAGGCTTTAAGCGTTTGTTGTCCCTGCTAGGGATTTTGATTTTGCACAAAGGCGATGATTTTTTCAGCCGTCTCTGTCGGGTGCGATAGAAAAGGCATATGCGCCGCCCCAGACAAAATCTCTACTTTTACAGTTGGCTGTATTGTACTGAATTCTGCCATAAAGTCCTGGATAAAATTCACTGGAATCAAAGGGTCATTTTCGCCCAATAGCCAGAGAACGGGGCATTGGATCTCTTGGGTGCATGGCCGACAGTCGATGGATTTAAGCAATTCCAAACCTTGCAGAAGACCTTTCATACTGGGCAGGCTACTGTCTTGTATTTTGGCCATAAACTCTTTAATGAGTTGTCGAGCACCATGCGAACCTTGGATCTGCAATTTCCAAAAATGTTTTAGGGTGGCCGCGGTGTCGGAGCCGATGGCTTGGATGAAATCGGCAATTAAACTCGGCGAAACGCCCCACTTCCAATCGTCAGACTGGGTAAAACGCGGTGTACTCGCTAAACAAATTAAGCTTTGAATACGCTCTGAGGATTCAACGGCAATTTTTTGTGCCAGCAGTCCACCCAATGACCAACCCAATAGATGAGTTTGTGTGGGCAGTTTATCGGTGATGGCGGCAATCCAATCGGCTTCGATATGTTGGGAGTCGGGCAACGCTTCGCTGTTACCAAAACCGGGTAACTCAATTAAAGTGACCGTGAAATACGGTGCTAGTTCGGTTTCTGCCCAACTTTTCCAATCACTGTTTTGTGCCGCCCAGCCGTGTAATAGTGTGAGGTTCGGGCCTTGCCCAAAGGTATCTGTCTTTAGCATATTGGTATCATCTTCATTCTTCGGTTTAAGATTGCTTTAGTCGTTCTGCACTGCGGTCAATTATGCTTTTAATTCGAGCTGAATGTCTGCTAAAGCCTTAAGCAAATCTTGAATCTGTACTGTGCTATGGCTAGCCGATAGAGTAATGCGTAAACGCGCTTGACCATCTGGAACGGTGGGCGGGCGAATGGCGCTGACCCAAAAGCCTTTCTGCTTGAGTTTCTCGCTCCACATTAAAGCCGTTTCGCTGTCGCCCAGCATAATAGGTTGAATGGGCGTAGGCGAATCCCATAGCGTCAGACCAAGTGCGTTGGCACCCGTTCTGAATTGTTTAATGTGCTGTTTTAATGTTTCACGTGAAGCGCCACCCACTTCAGGAGACTGTACCAGTGTTAAGGATTCGCGAATCGCTAACGCATTCAGTTGGGGCATGGCGGTGGTGTAGATATAAGGCCGAGCAAATTGAATCAGGCTTTCTATCAATGTTGCACTGCCAGCGACAAAGGCACCAGATGTACCAAAAGCCTTACCTAAGGTGCCGACTAAAATAGTGTTTTCATCCGGTTCTAAACCAAAGTGTTCAAAACAACCTTTACCGTGTTGTCCTAAAGTCCCAAAACCATGAGCATCATCCACTAATAACCAGGCCTGGTAGGTTTGTGCGAGTTTTTGAATCTGTGGCAGTGGCGCTAAATCCCCATCCATACTGAAGACGCCATCGGTGACAATCATGACTTGGCCGTCTTCACTGGATGCTTGTTGCAAACGGCGTTCTAAGGCTTGCATGTCCAAATGAGGATAGCGTTTGAGAGTGGCTTCAGAGTGTAATGCGCCATCAACCAAGGAGGCGTGATTAAGCTTGTCCGCGAGGATGCTATCACCCGATTGCATTAATACTTGTTGCACAGCGAGGTTGGCCATATAGCCAGTCGAAAAGAGTAGGGCGCGCTCACACCTTAACCAGTCAGCAATTTCATCTTCGGCTAGATGATGTTGCAGATGATGGCCCGTCACGAGGTGTGCCGCACCCGAACCATAACTGATCTCACCCGTTTGTAAGGCCTGACTTAGAGTTTGTTTTATCTGAGGGTGATTTGCGAGGCCTAAATAATCATTGGAGGAGAAGTTGATTACTTGCAACCCATTGATTTGCATCATCGCGTTTTGTGCAGAGGTGACTAAAGGTCGACTGCGATAGAGATGCTGTTGGCGACGTTGCTCTAACAGGGGGTGGAAGCGGTCTTTAATAGACATAGAATCAGTTACTCAGGTTATTTAATTTACAGGACGTAAGTGGTTTAACCCGAGTAATGGCACTCTAAGCAGAGAGTTCGGTAATCCGCTCAGCCATCTTCTTCGCAGCCGCTTCGGCTTTGACATTGTGCTGCATAGTGATGCCTAGCTTGGCAAACAGCTGAATGTCATGGTCGGATTCTGGATTCTCGGTGGTCAGTAACTTATCGCCGTAGAAGATTGAGTTAGCGCCCGCTAAGAAACACATTGCTTGCGCCTCGTCAGTCAAGGTCATGCGACCGGCGGATAGACGGACATAGGTTTGCGGCATAACGATACGTGCCGCGGCAATCACGCGGATAAACTCGAAAGAGTCGGTTTTACCTTTCATATGCGCTAAAGGCGTGCCTTCAATCGGTACCAATAAGTTAATCGGTACAGATTGTGGATGAAGATGCATATTCGCGAAGGTGCGCAATAACTCGGCACGATCTTTATGCTGTTCACCCATGCCGATAATGCCACCCGAGCAGACGTTCATACCCGCTTTTTGTACCCTATCAATCGTGTCTAAACGATCCTGGAAGCTACGTGTGGTAATGACTTGTGGGTAGAAGGCTTCAGAGGTGTCTAGGTTGTGATTGTAGTAATCTAACCCAGCCTCTTTAAGCTGTTGGGTTTGATCGTCAGTCAACATGCCTAAGGTCAGGCAAGTTTCTAGACCAAGGTCTTTAACGACACGCACCATCTCCAAAACACGTGGAAAATCTTTTTTGGTCGGACTACGCCAAGCCGCACCCATACACAAACGGGTCGCGCCATGTTCTTTAGCCACTAAAGCTTGCTCGATGACTTCTTGCACTTCCATCATCTGCTCTTTTTCAAGACCGGTATGGTTACGCGCACTTTGCGAACAATAAGAACAGTCTTCGGCACAACCACCCGATTTGATATTCACCAGCGTGCTGGTTTGCATCGTATTCGGGTTAAAATGCTGGCGATGCGCCAATTGCGCCTGAAACATAAGGTCGTTGAAAGGTTGATCCATAATGGCGCGAATCTCTGCAAGCGTCCAATCGTGTCTTACCTGGCCTACGTTTTCCATGTTCATATGCTATTTGTCCATTGTTCAGTTTTATCGTGGTAACGGTCTCAGTAAATGAATACTGAATGAATAAGGCGTATTATAACTGATAACGAAGCCTTAGCGATTAGATTCCGGAATGCTAATATTATGCTAACCTAAGTAAATAGGGTCTTATCCCTGCCTTCTGTAAGGGGAAACTAGTGCATGAGCTGGAAAAATGGCTACTACCTCCCCGTTGTGTATTAACGGGTGAGCTTGCTGATATCACCGATTTGTCGAGTCCTATTATTCAATCCCTAAAGCGGCCGAGTCAAGTGTGTCCGCAGTGTTGTGAACCAAGTTTACAAGGCGATTTATGTGGAGCTTGTTTAACGCAACCGCCGGCTTTTTCTCGAACTCAAGTAGGTTTTTATTTTGCGGAACCTCTCGATAAGCTCATTTATGATTTTAAATATCATCAAAAACCGAGCTATGCACGTTTGTTTGCGGAGTTACTAGTGAGTAGATTGCAACTCGACAATGTTGAAGCGCTAGTGGCGATTCCGACGCACCCTTTAAGACGGCGAGCTCGAGGTTATAACCAAGCTGAACTGTTAGCTGAAGCTTTAGGTAAGATTCTACAGCTGCCGGTGATTAAGCAGGCGGTCATTCGTATTAAAAACACATCATCACAAACAGCTTTAACATCACGACAACGTCAGGAAAATTTAAAAAATGCATTTCAGATAAATCCAGAACGGTTGATAGGATTATCGCATATTGCACTGGTGGATGATGTCATTACGACCGGTGCAACCATGCAGCAAATGGCTGAATTAATACATAAAAAGACAGATATAAAAACCTGCCAGGCCTGGTCGGTTGCTAAAACAAAGCGATAGAGTAAAGTGCTATTAATTTATCTTAGCACAGGCCATTTTCGCCTATAATTCACTGATAAAATCTCAATAATTCATAACAAGGAATTAGTATGCCCACTGATGTTCAGCCTGTTTCGCATCATCACCATGTCGCTAAGCCTGATAAAAACAACCAAAAGAAAATTTTGATTGCCGCGCTGATTACCGCCAGCTATATGTTGGTGGAGGTTATTGGTGGCTTGTGGGTCAATTCGGTTGCGCTAGTTGCTGACGGGGTGCATATGATGACCGATGCACTTGCCTTAGGGCTTGCTTGGTGGGGGTTTTATATGAGCCATAAACCGGCTACCGCACGTATGACCTTTGGCTTTCAACGTATACAAATCCTGACGGCGTTTGTAAATGGTTTTACGTTACTATTGATTGTCGGCGGCATTATTTTTATGGCCATTCATCGTATTCTGGAACCTCAGCAAGTCATGGGCAAAGAGATGTTTATTATTGCGGTGATTGGTTTATTGAATAACCTATTTGTTTTCTGGCTATTGCACTCAGGCGACCAGAGCAATATGAATATGCGTGGCGCAACTCTGCACTTTTTAGGCGATACTTTAGGCTCGGTGGCGGTGATTGCCGGGGCTATTATTATCTTTTACACGGGTTGGATGTTGGTAGATCCTCTATTGTCGATAGTGATGGCGGCTATTATTGCGGTTGGCGCTTATCGCTTAACCAAAGAGTCAGGGCATATTTTATTGGAGGGCGTGCCAGCCGGTTATGAGATTCAATGTATCGCAGATGATTTAGAAAAACACTTCGAATACCTAACCGGAGTACATCATATTCATCTGTGGGCCATTAACGAAGAGCTTGTGATGATGACGCTGGATGCGAAAATCGATTTAGATCATGTTAATGATGCCACCTTGTCTGAGATAAAACAGTATCTATTGGACGTCCACAAAATACATCATGTGACCTTGCAGTTGGAAACGAGCTTTATGCTTGTGTAGTCTTCTCTGATATAGCTACTATTTCTGGTGTTTCTGCCAGTGTTTGGATGATTTTTTCCAGTTCAGCTGAGAAGTCAGACTCAATTGCGACTTCGCCAAGAATTCTACCTAAGTCAAGATAAAATTCAGGATCCCCTGTTAATCTATGCCAGAAATTTTGACCTGAATATACAGGGTAGTGAAACTCTTTAGTCAGTCTCTTATAATGAGCATTTAAATCAGATTGATCCCCGTAAATCACGCCTACAATCATATCTGTGTGAGTTATTCTCAAATTATTTGTCCTGCCGAGGTGTATCACGCTATCAAAATGTCTAACGATTGTTTCAACATCATCTTTGTTTATAGTTTCTGGCCCTGATTTTAACTGACAGTATTTTTTATGGCCGTCAATTTGGTCTATAAATTCAATATCTATTCCTGATGTAGTGCTCCCGAAAGATGACAGGACATCGTTTGTGAATCTCTGTATGTGTGTTCCAAAGGAAGTGGTAATAGATGTTCCAAGTATTCTAGGATATATCAATGCTTTAGCAAGGCTTTCTGGATCAGAGTTTCCTGTTAAAAAGTTGGCTAAATAGGATGTCAGGAATGGGTTGGATTTAAATTGTTTGAAATCTACTAATTTATTAGTGTTTTTTATGTGATTTGGTACAACACTATTCCGAAACCAATCTTTAGCAAGCTCTAAAATACGGCCTTTTTGTTGCTCGTCCATAAAGAAATCCTTTAATATTTGTGGTAAAATTTATAACCATGATCAAACTTGAGTATGCTTAGTATGAAAAACTACTACACTATAGGTGAAACTGCCGAAATTTTATCAATTTCAAAAGTGACTCTAAGACGTTGGGATAAAAATGGCAAATTAAAGTCGGTACGATTGCCAAATAATTACCGAGTCTACACGCCTGAGTCTTTAGAAAAATATACTCAAGGAGTAAGTATCTTCGATATGGAGGTGTTAGATGAGTATCATTACACACCTATTAAACCATATAGTGTATTAGAGTTGTTTGCGGGTGCAGGTGGGTTGGCTTTAGGATTAGAGAAAGCAGGATTGTCTTGTAAACTCCTGGTTGAGTTAGATCGATGGGCATGCAGTACCTTAAGAGAAAATCGTCCAAACTGGAATGTAGTTGAAGGAGATGTATCCAAACAATCTTTTTTACAATATAAGGGCAAGATTGATGTTGTGACAGGGGGGTTTCCTTGCCAGTCCTTTAGTTATGCAGGCAAAAAGCTTGGCTTGGAAGATGCCCGAGGGACTTTGTTTTATGAGTTCGCGAGAGCAGTTAAAGAGACACAGCCACTTATGTGTATAGGTGAAAATGTTAAGGGTCTGGTAACGCATGATAATGGAAAAACTTTGGAGTCAATGATTCACATTCTTGATGAATTGGGTTACGACGTTGTTGGTTCTGAAGTTTTAAAAGCGGCTTATTTTAATGTCCCACAAAAAAGAGAAAGGTTGTTTTTAGTGGGAGTTAAACGTGGAGCTGGAATAAGTTTCAATTACCCCAAACCGAGTAAAGAAATGCTACCACTTTCAGCAGCATTGAAAGCTGGCAGTTTGTATTCAACAGATGTGCCGGCATCACCTGGGCAGGTTTATCCGGTAAGAAAAAAAGAGATTATGGATATGATACCGCCAGGAGGTTATTGGCGCGATTTACCCGAGAATATACAGAAAGAATATATGCTTAAAAGTTTTTATTTGGGCGGCGGCAAGACCGGAATGGCACGAAGAATTAGTTGGGATGAACCTTGCTTAACTTTGACAACTTCACCTGCGCAGAAGCAAACGGAAAGGTGCCATCCGGATGAGACGCGGCCTTTCACTGTAAATGAGTATGCCAGAATTCAAACATTTCCTGATGATTGGGGTTTTCAGGGAAGTACAAATCAGATATATAAGCAGATCGGTAATGCAGTGCCTGTAAATCTTAGTTACGCTATAGGAAAAGAAATCGTTAAGTCATTAAATGAGTATACGATTCGAGAAGAATTAAAAGACCGATTTTCTAATACTAGAAATATTGCATAGCTTAATGCTTATTAGTCTCAATAATACCATCATCTTTTTAGCGCTTTTAACCATTTCCATAAATTAAAGAGACTTGATAAAGACGCGGCTACATAAGTCATCGCACAGGCGAATAGAATGGTCTTGGCCGTTTTATTATCTTTTTTATTGAGATAACCGCCTTCTTTTAAGAGCGGTAAAGCGCGTTTAAAGCTGGCATCAAACTCAACCGGCAGAGTGCTGAGGTGAATAATCACCGGCACGCCCATGGCGATAAACCCTGCACCAAAGGTCATAATACCGACCATTGGCGAGTGGGTCAGTGGAATTAGAATCGGTGTGAGCATCAATGCAAAACCAGCGAACTTTTGCATCATCGCAGCACGTTCAATCAAAGCGGTACGTTGTTTGAGTTCAGGATAGTCTTCTTTATCCTGCAGCGCGTGGCCCATTTCATGTGCGACCGTGGTGATGGCAGTCAGTGAGTTGGAGTGGGCATTGGCCGTTGAAATACGCACCACTTTTTCGATGGGATCGTAATGGTCACCTTGATCGGTCTCTTCGATTCTTACCCCCGTTAACTCCAGTCTCTTTACCAAATGTTCAGCAAATTGCAAACCGCTGCCTGGAATATCAGGATGGGGTTGACGGTGTTTTTTGAGGATGTGTTTGGTCCATAAGCTTGGAAGCGTGGTGAGAATAAACAACAAAACGAAGCCGACAATTAAAAAGCCCATGCGATAAAATCCATACAATCTGAGTTATAAAATGATCGTTATAAGGTCGTCCCATAACGATGTTGATTCACTAAAAAATGACTCATAAAGGCTTTATTCTACGTTATTAGGGGTGGGTTGATAGCGTTGAATGCACTCTAAGGTTTTTAGATAACTCGCATAACTGAGTGGGTTGGCCAATAGAGCTTTGCCGGCAAAATCTACAGATTCTGGCTTTAAGCAACTGACAAAAGCGCTCGGGCTCGGAATCGCATTGTCGGCCATCAACCATTCCCCTTGTTGCCCTGGTAGCAAAGGGGCTTGGTGATATTGCCAACCTGATTTTGTATAGAATCTTTGAGTGATGGTTTGCTCAAGTTGGCTAATTTCGCTCTGATAATTAGTTTGCTCTGTCAGTTTTTGCCAATCTGTAATTCCTTGATAAATAAAGGCGTAATCCTGCAAGTTTGCCTCGCCCATTTTGTCTCCAGTAACCGACAGCGCGCGCGGAGGATTCTCTTGTTGAATCTGATTCATCAAAACCGTTGCTAATCGAGTGGCTTGCTTAAGATAGGTTGTATCTTTGGCGACCGCATAGGCTCTGCTCAATGCCGACAGAATCAAGCCATTCCAACCGAGTATGCTTTTACTATCAATAGGGATCTGTAATGGGTTGGTTTGTAACTTGAGACGAATTGCTGGCCACAAATCACTGTTTTGGCCGACTAGTGGCGATGGATGCCAGCCCAATAGATCATAAGGGGCGGGTTTAGAAAGTGACCAGGCCTGGTCAATGGCTGAGAATTCTTGTTTTGTAAGTTTTTGTTGCAATCGGGATTTAGTCCATAAATAATCACCGCCCTCTTTGCTGTGGGCATCAATCGCGGATTGACTGCTTTGATAGAGCTGGGTGGCTGGATTGTAGAGTTGTTCCTGTAAATAGTTGAGTGTAGCTAAAGCCGTCTTTAGATAATCTGGGCGGTTAAAACGTTGACTCGCTTGTAGATAGAGATCCGCTAATAAAGCATTGGTGTAGGCCATTTTCTCAAAGTGTGGAATCTGCCATTCGGGATCGATTGTATAGCGATAAAATCCGCCGTGAATATGGTCAAACAGATGCTGAGATTGCATTTGGTCAAGCGTTAACAGTAACCACTCTTCAATTGGCTCGGGTAAGTTTTCCATGCGAAGCAGTGCTTGCAAAAGGGGTGCTTGCGGAAATTTACTGGCACTGCTTTTCAGGCCGCCGCTGAAGTCATCTTTAGCACGCTCCAGTTGCTCTAATAACTTTTGAGAAAATTCAGAGTGACTGATCGTGAAAGCTTGCGGGGTTTTTGCTGGCTGTACCGATTGTTGCGCTAAGGCTCGAATTTTATCCGGCTGCTTCTCCCAAAGTTCAACAATACGTTGTAGGGTGTTATTGAATACGGGATTTGGAAGGTAGATAAAAGCAGCAAACGGGTAGCCTTCTGGCGTGAGCACTACATGTTGCGGCCAGCCTGCTTGGCCGGTAGCTTTCTGGGCAAACTCAATGAGGACTTTATCGATCTCAGGATTGAGTTCTCGATCAATCTTAACGGAGATAAAATGTTTATTGAGATAGGCCGCCGTTTCCAAGTTGTGATAGTTTTCGCGTTGCATGACATGACACCAATGACACGAAAAATAACCACTGGAGATAAACAGGGGTTTATTCTCAATTTGCGCCTGTTTTAAAACTTCCGCATTCCAGCTATGCCATTTCACTGGATCATGACCATGCATGGCCAAATAAGGGCTAGGGCTTTGCGCGAGTATATTGGTACTACTTGGCGTAGTCGTTGAGGTCGAGGCGTTGCCTAAAAGCGGGTGAATCAGGACAAATAAGGTAATGAGCAACAGCACCGTCTGTTTTAAGACGTGAGTTGGAGATCGTATAGAGGGGTTTTGTAATCTGCTTGAAGGTGTTATCGGATGTTTGTTAACACAGTTTTTTAAACCTACCAGGCCTGGTAGGTTTAAAAATGTACAGTTTTGAAAGGATTTATTGAGCCAACTGTTATTTTTTGTCGCTAGGCTTTTTTGAATCCGATTTTTCGTCATCAGAAGGTTCGACAGTCGTATCTGGCTTTGAGTCTGATTCGGTAGGTGAATTTTCAGAGTCGGTTGGAATAGATGTCTCATCTTGCTTTTTCGCCTCTTGTGATTTCACATACTCTTGTTCCAGAATATTCATTTCAGAATCAATTTTTTCAAACTCTGAATCCCAATCTAAATCATCATCTACTTGATCTGCATAGCGATCGTCGAACTCATATTCAGGCTGAGTATCATTCTTTGCAGTGCTTTGACCATCAGGGTCCGTGTCATCAGGATCAGTTTCGGCTTTTTTCCGTCGGCGTTTAACAACATAAGCACCCACCAATAAACCAATCTCAAATAATAACCACATTGGCACGGCCAGCATAGTCTGCGAAATGATATCCGGCGGTGTCAGTAACATTCCAATGACAAATGCGCCGACCACAATATAGGGACGTGAATGGCTGAGTTTTTCTGCGGTTGTCATGCCCGTAAGAATCAATAAAACCGTGACAATGGGTACTTCAAACGCCATGCCGAAAGCAAAGAACATCTTGATAACAAAATCTAGATAGAGTGAAATATCGGTGGCAATGGTGACACCTTCCGGCGCACTTTGTGATAAAAACCCGAAGACCAGTGGAAAGACAACATAGTAAGCAAACACGCCACCTGCATAAAACAGGAAAGAACTAAAGAATAGAATCGGTGCGACCAGTTGTTTCTCATGTGAATAGAGTGCTGGAGCTATGAATCGCCAAATTTGATAAAGCAAATAGGGCATGGCTATATAGATCGCTAAAATAAATGCTAACTTAAAGGGGGTTAAGAAAGGCGATGCCACCGCTGTTGCAATCATGCTACTGCCTTCTGGCAAGTAGCGTGTTAACGGTTCAGCAATGTAGGTGTAGATGTCATTCGCAAACGGGAATAAGCCGATGAACAACACAATAATCGCAAGAATTGCACGTGTCAAACTGGTCTTTAGGTCAAGCAGGTGCTGAACTAAAGTCATCTCTTGATCTTTAGGCGGGAGCGCTGTATTGCTCATGCTGGGCTACTCATATGTCAAATCTTAGCTTTTTTGGTTTCAGAAGAGGGTGCATCCGTAGCGGACTCTTCTGGTGAGGCGTGCGCGACTTCTACGGGAGCCTCTATTGGCTTGTTCTCGATAGGTTCAGCCGCTGGAGCATCTTCTACCGTGGTTGAAACAACAGGCTCTGGTGTCGTCGGTTGAGAAGGTGCGCGATTGAACTGTCCGCCGGAGTCCGTTTCAACAGGAGGTGCTCCACCAAAAGTAGGGCGTTGGAACTCTTCAATTTTTACATCATCACTAAAGTCCAGGCCGGTTTTCAGCTCTTTATTGAAGTCGGTGATCTGTTTTTGTTGCTCTTCAATATTCATCGACTCTTTAAAGTCTTTGATGGTTTCTTGCATCTGGCCATCTTCTTTTACCGAATTGATGAAGCGACGCATGCGCCCCATAAAACCGCCGATTTTACGGGCAAGTTCAGGCATGCGCTCAGGTCCAATGACCAGGAGCGCGATGATCAAAATCACCATAATTTCAAGAAAACCTATATCGAACATATAACAGACCTACAGAGACGTAAAACGAGTGAACTCAATGCTAGATGAGAACGAAAATAGTGGCTGTTGCTGGAAAGCAACGGCCGGACTATTTACGACTTATCTTTCTTCTCTTCAGTGATCTTCTCTTCTGCGTTAACATCAAAAACGTTATCACCGTCTTTTTGTTCTAATGTTTTCTCAGCAGAGTCGTCATCGTCTTTTTTGTCTTCTTCTTTAACAGCGTTTTTAAAGCCTTTGATTGCGTTGCCTAAATCGCCACCTACATTTTTCAAACGCTTTGCGCCGAAAAGAACTAATACGATTGCAAGAATGATTAGTAACTGCCAAATACTGATGCCCATAGGGTTTACTCCGTTTTTGTAACTATTTTTAAGGCCTTGATAACGCGTTTATGCGACAAATTCAAGCCGATGATTTTTAAGACCGCTAATCATATCAAATTAGCCGATTAGGGTGCACTAAAAATATTTTTTAATGCCCTAATCGTTATGACTATTATGACTAGCGGTGGTCTGTTAAAGATTTAAAAGGTGTTTTACCTTGTCTTTACTTCGTGCAAAAGCCTCATGTTATTCATGGAGACCTCTCTTTTAGTTAATCCCCAAGAAGGTGAATGTGGATATGGAAAACTTCTTGTCCACCAGATTCCCCAGTATTGATTTGGGTTTTAAAGCCTTCTAATCCTTGAGTTTGTGCCAGTTGCGGTAACAACAACATCATGTGTCCCATGCAATCCTTATCTTCTGGTTTTAAATCAAACAAGGTGGCGATTGGCTTCTTTGGAATGATCAATAAGTGTACTCTTGCTTTGGGGTTAATGTCATTAATGACAATACATTTGTCATCTTCATAGACAATGTCCGCAGGGATTTCTTTATCAATTATCTTGCTGAATATACTTTTTTCTTTTGTCATGAGTGAGCTCTTTATGGCTAAATAAACGCCTAATAATAATGGTGCCTGGATGTCAGGTTACCAATGAATGTTATTGGTCACGACTGGCTTTTTCATCGAGTCCCGATAGGCCAAAGCGTCGTTGCAATTCGGCGGTAATGTCTTCACTAGACAAATTTTGCGACGCTAATAATACCATGGTATGAAACCAGAGGTCGGCAATCTCGTAAACCAGGTGGTCTTTGTTTTCAGAGTTATTGGCGTGTTCTAGGTCTTTTGCAGCCATAATCGTCTCATTGGCTTCCTCACCAATTTTCTTAAGTATTTTTTCAATGCCTTTAGCGTATAGGCTTGCGACGTAGGAGCTGTCGGCTGATTCTGCCTTACGAGATTCTAATACTGTATCAAGTTGTTTTAGGACGTCACTCATAATCTTACCTCTATTCCTTGGGTCTGCATGGCGAGTTTAGCTTCTTCAACGGTGTGTTGACCAAAGTGAAAGATGCTGGCAGCTAATACGGCTTCGGCATGGCCTTCTGTAATGCCTTTGGCAAGATGCTCCAGTTCGCCCACTCCGCCCGACGCAATCACGGGAATCCGAATGCTGTCGGCAATTGTGCGTGTCAATTCTAAATCAAAACCGATTTTGGTGCCATCACGATCCATGCTGGTTAACAGGATCTCGCCTGCGCCCAAGCATTCCATGCGTTTGGCCCAGTCAACGGCATCTATACCAGTCGCCTTGCGACCGCCGTGGGTAAATATTTCCCACTTGTTCTCTTCGCCTTCGGCACTGACTTTTTTAGCATCAATCGCGACGACAATGCATTGTGAGCCGAAGGTGTCGGAGGCTTCTTTAACAAACGCAGGATTAAATATAGCCGCAGAGTTGATGGCGACCTTATCCGCACCAGCATTGAGCATGGTGCGGATATCTTCAACACAACGAATACCCCCGCCGACGGTTAAAGGAATAAAGACTTGGCTGGCGACTTCTTCCACCATTTGGACGGTGGTGGCACGACCGTGTGCAGTGGCGGTGATGTCCAAAAAGGTGATTTCGTCCGCCCCTTGTTCATCGTAGCGTTTGGCGACTTCGACCGGATTTCCTGCATCGCGAATGTCGACAAACTGAACGCCCTTTACAACGCGACCGTTATCAACGTCTAAACAAGGAATAATGCGTTTTGCTAGGCTCATGGTTTTTCCTAAATTGGGTGTAATCAGGTCAGTTTGACCCACGCCTGGTGACTTTCTATTTTTTTGTAAAGGGGGATAACTTATCTGAAAGTGATTGGCCTGCTTTGAAGTCTAATGAACCTTCATAGATTGCACGGCCCGTAATCGCCCCGGTGACGCCATCCGCTTCTATGTTTGCTAAGCGGGTAATATCATCCAAGTTGGTAATGCCGCCAGAGGCGATAATTGGAATAGTGAGGGCTTTAGCTAAGGCTTGAGTAGCTTCGACATTAACACCTTGCATCATGCCGTCTCGACCAATATCGGTATAGATAATGGCTTCAACGCCGTCATTTTCAAACTGTCGGCCAAGCTCTGTGACTTCGTAATCAGTAACGTCCGCCCAGCCGTTAATAGCCACCATGCCATCGACGGCATCTAAACCGACCATAATATGACCGGGAAAGGCTTTGCAAGCTTCGGCCACAAAGGCAGGATTGTGCACGGCTTGTGTGCCGATTATACAATAACTCACACCCGCGTTTAAATAGGCTTCAATGGTCGCTAGGTCACGAATGCCGCCACCGATTTGAATCGGTAGGTCAGGATAAGCTTCGCGAACCTGGTAAACCGCTTCACCATTCACGGGCTTGCCTTCAAAAGCACCATTCAAATCGACCATGTGTAAACGTCGAGCACCTTGGTTCACCCATCTCTCAGCCATAGCAACGATATCGCCTGAGAAGACGGTTGCGCCTTCCATAACACCTTGTCTTAAACGAACGCATTCACCATCTTTTAGGTCGATAGCAGGGATTAATAACATTTTTAAACCTTTTAAAATTTGTGAACAGCGGCGCTAGTTTGCAATCCGCTTAATTGAATTTTTTCATCTGAGTTTGCAAGTCGTGGTCTATTCAGTGACCGTTCCATGTTAAAAAGTTTTTGAACAGTTGTAGGCCATGTTCAGCACTTTTTTCTGGATGGGCTTGAATCGCAAACAGGTTTTTATGGCTTAGAACCGAGGGGAATGTAATGCCGTGCGTGGTCGTGCCGGTAATCATGGCTTGGTTGTCGGGCTCTATATAATAACTGTGTACGAAGTAGAAACGGCTGTCTTGCGGAATGTTTTGCCACAGGGCGTGATCTTGCTCTTGGTGGATTTGATTCCATCCCATGTGCGGTATTTTAAGCGGAGAGTTCTCTTCAAACTCAAAATGCTTAACATTACCAGGAATGACATTCAGGCAGTCTATGCCTTGATTCTCATCACTGTGAGACATCAGAACCTGCAAACCCATGCAGATGCCTAAAAAAGGCTTTTCTTGGGCGGCTTGTTGAATAGGGTGAATCATGCCGGTATCGTGCAGTGCTTGCATACAGGCTTTGGCAGCCCCTTGACCTGGAAATATAATCGCATCTGCAGAAGCAACCTCATCTGGGTTGCTGGTGACTACAATTCGGACATTGTCAGGGGCGACATGTTCTGCGGCTTTCGCCACTGAGCGTAAGTTGCCCATACCATAGTCAATAACGGCCACTAGCTTTTGATCCATTTATAGACTTCCTTTAGTAGAAGGCATTTTGCCCGCCATGCGTTCGTCCGCAGAAAGTGCCATACGCAATGCTCGACCAAAAGCTTTGAAAATCGTTTCCGCCTGGTGGTGTGAGTTGTGGCCACGCAAGCAGTCGATATGTAACGTAACATTAGCATGGTTAACGAAGCCTTGGAAAAATTCAAACACTAACTCGGTTTCAAAATTACCAATTTTTTCACGTGTGAAGTCGGCATTAAAGACCAGGCCTGGTCGACCTGATAAATCAATGACAACTCGAGAGAGCGCTTCATCTAAGGGTACATAAGCATGACCATAACGAGTAATGCCTTTTTTGTCACCGACCGCTTGATTAATGGCTTGACCAAAGGTGATGCCAATATCTTCAACGGTATGGTGGTCGTCAATATGTGTATCGCCGTTCGCTTTGATGTCGAGGTCAATCATGCCGTGACGTGCAATCTGATCTAGCATGTGTTCGAAGAATGGAACACCCGTATCTAATTTGGCATCGCCTTTGCCATCTAAGTTTACTGAGACTGTAATTTGAGTTTCAAGCGTATCACGCTCGATGGTTGCTTTGCGCATAGTGTCCATCCTGTATTCAATTGTTGGCAATATAATAACTGAAAAGGTGTTTTTATTATACGAGATTACCAATAAACTGATTGATGACGCGGTTTCGGATAATAAGTGCAATTTGGAAATAGGAAGAGCCAGTTGAGTTAAACTCGAAGGCTTTTCCCGACCAAGAGAATTGCAAAATGAGTTATAACCAACTGACCGAGGGTCAAAGATACCAGATTTACGCATTATTGAAAGAGGGATTTTCGCAAAAAGCGATTGCCGACAATATTGAATGCCATCCCTCAACCATTTGCAGAGAATTAAAACGCAATAGAGGCAAGAAAGGCTACCGTCATAAACAAGCTAATAAGCTGGCAGTAGAAAGACGGCAAACGGCGCATAAATCCCTAAAGTTGACTCAACCTGTCAAGGACTGGATCAGCCAACTTATTGAACAGGATTTAAGCCCACAGCAAGCCGTTGACTACCTCAAAAGCAATAAAGGAATTAGTCTTCATCACGAAACGGTCTATCAGTATATCTATCGTGATAAAGCCAATGGAGGCCAATTACATCAGCATTTGAGAATTGCCAATAAACCCTATCGCAAACGTTACGGGAAAAATGACCGTCGCGTGTGCAAATCAAAAAC
>VCMI01000056.1 GCA_006222135.1 Thiomicrorhabdus sp.
ACACGACGACTATTGGTCTAGGACTATTGATTGCCCTTAAATTATATGGATGCTAAAATAGCCAAACAACAAAATATTTTCGGGAAAGAGCTCGGCATTCCAATTGCGGTGAGTTCACCCATTAAAATCGAATCATAAATGTCTATTGTTAATACACGGCTAACCCCTTATGAATAAACAGAACCGCCTAGAAATTTTTGAGCGTTTAAGTGCTGCCATTCCTAATCCAGAAACAGAACTGAATTACAGCACCCCATTCGAGTTACTGATTGCGGTTATTTTATCGGCCCAAGCCACCGATAAAGGCGTCAACATTGCCACCAACAAACTGTTTCCGATTGCCAATACACCCGCAGCCATCTATGCCTTAGGTGTGGAGGGGTTAAAAACCTATATCAAAACCATTGGTCTGTTTAATACCAAAGCCGCGAATGTGATTAAGACCTGTAAGATGTTAGTGGAACTGCATAACTCTGTCGTTCCGGACAATCGGGAAGAGTTAGAAGCGCTGCCAGGCGTGGGTCGGAAAACAGCGAATGTCGTCTTAAATACCGCTTATGGTCATCCAACTATGGCCGTCGACACGCATATTTTTAGAGTCTCAAACCGCACAAGACTCGCACCCGGAAAAAATGTTTTGGAAGTTGAACAAAAACTCCTTAAAAACATTCCTAAACAATATCTCATTCCAGCGCATCATTTAATGATTTTGCATGGTCGTTATACGTGTGTTGCACGTAAGCCGCGTTGTGGAGCCTGTTGTATTTATGATTTATGTGAATACAAAGACAAGATAGATAGTTAGTCTTTAACACCCTTATTTCATCGACTTAACTCGAGACAGAATCTACCAGGCCTGGTCTCTGCGACTTTACAAAATCATGTGAGCGCTGGGCATGTCCTGCGGCTTTAGAGAACCATGTGAGCCCAGGATCATTTTATTTTTGTTACAAAAAGAACCTTAACTATGTTTTATACCTCTGAAAGAGATAAATTACGCCAGTTTTATGTGGATACTTGGCAAAAAGTCCGCTTTAGCTTGCCTATGGATGCGATGGAACAGATGGTTGCTCGTGTAATAGAACTGCATCCTGAATATCATTCCATGCTCAACAATGAAAAACACTTGGGGAATGAATATAAGCCCGAGGACGGTGAAACCAATCCGTTTCTACACATGGGAATGCACTTAGGACTGCAAGAGCAAGTCTCTATGGACCGTCCGCTCGGCATTCAAGCCGTGTATCAGAAACTGGGTGAAAAGTTGCGTGACGTGCATGACACGGAGCATGTCATGATGGAATGCTTAGGCGAATCACTTTGGATTGCACAGCGTGATCAAGTGGAGCCAGACGAACAAGAATATCTGCGCAACTTACAACAGTTACTCCTTAAATAGAGGAGTGATGATTAATATGCTAGAGAGTCTAAGATTTATGCAAGTTAAGCTTTACGATGGTTCGATGCCAGAATATGCGAGTTATAATCGCCTGCCGCTCCGTGTTGGAGAAAAGCTTTAATGAAGGCGTTTTTCAGCCAAGGGTCGAGTGATACAAAAGTGCTAAGCATTGAAATCTATACCGACGGTGGTTATTTTGAAAACTTGGATATCGGTGGTTGGGGTTCGGTTATATTTCAACAAGATAAAGAGATTGAACGACTCTCCGATTGGCAAAAGCAGACGTCCAGTTTAGAAATGGAACTGAAGGCGGCCGTAACGGCTCTCGATAGATTGCACAACAAAATCGAGTCACCCCATCCAGCCTACCAAGTCACGCTCTATACTGACTCACGTATTTTGATAGAAGGCCTCACTCAAAAAATCCACTTGTGGCGTCAAAACCACTGGGTACATAAATCCGGTAACCCGGTAAAGTACCAACCTCTCTGGGAAAAGTTAGAGCTATTAACCCATCAATACCAGGTCGTTTGGCAATGGGTTAAAGGGCATAATGGCAATAAAGGCAATGACATTGCCGATGGGCTAGCGCGTGATGCGGTGATGAACCGTTTAAATAACAACCATCTTCACGAGCACCGTTGTTCGACTTTTAAAGACTAACTCCTTAGGGAAGTTGCAACTGCATTAAAGTCACATCATCCGCAAAGTCTAACGTCCCGGCATAGCTTTCCAGCGTATCTAACACCTGTTCTAACGGCGATTTTTCTCCACAATCGTCTGTAGTAATTCCCGAACGCGAATGTCTCCAAAACGTTCATTACTTTGGCTGACAACATCCTGAACACCATCTGAGTAGCCAAAAAATTGATCACCTGAACAATGTTCAATCACTTTTGGCGCTCCCCCTCCATAAAAACAGTCAACGATACCTAAAGCCAATCCTTCAGACTTAAAGTCTTGTAGATAGACGTCATTACGATAATGTAACAGCGACGGCATACCGCAATTCCAAACCGTTAATTGATTTGATTCTAAATTCCAATCAATCAGCAGCGCCGCCATAAAAATTTCAGGCGGTAACTTTTGCGACAGTTCATGATTGATCAACGCAGCGGTCTCACCTAAAGAAAACCCCTGTTCTGCTCGAGAGTAAAAGAGTGAACTGACTAAGGGCCCAGCAACTGCGGCAGAGAGCCCGTGACCTGTAAAATCGCCTAATAAAATATGCCTATGTCCATTTGGTGTCGACGACGACAAGACCAAATCACCCGTACTCTTTTCAACCGGCGCGACCAAAGTCATTAGATTATCGGCTTTATAACGGCGGTCATCACGCATCGATAAGATAATATACTCGATATAATCGCGCTCTCTCTTCAATTTGGCGTGGCTTTTTTCAAGTAACTCCTGAGTCTGAGATAAACTCAAATGGGTTTTCATGCGTGCCAATAAAATACTTTCCGAGAAGGGCTTTGTAATGTAATCAACCGCACCTAGCTCCAGACCTAAGCGTTCATCATTCATAGAGACTTTAGCCGTTAGAAAAATAATAGGAATATTCGCCGTACTCGGATTTGACTTCAATTGTCGACAGAGCACAAATCCATTTAGATCCGGCATATCCACATCCAATAAAATCAATTCTGGACGCCGCTCTGCAATACTATTAAAGCAACTCTCGCCATTATCCAATAAAGCCAATTCATATAAATTTTCTAACAGATCGTCCAGCACTAAGCGATTAATCAACTCATCATCAATCGCTAAAATATAAGGTTTACTATTTAACTCATCCATGTTTATACATCCCCCTTAGACTCTACACGGCCATTTTTGATCCAATCCTCTTTATGGATAGGTAAGATAAATTTAAAATCCGCCCCCAATAAATGCCCGATAGGCATTCTATTTTCGGCCCAAATCTGGCTCCGATGCGCTGAAATGATTTCACGACTGATTGCTAACCCTAAGCCGGTTCCGCCCTTATTCAATTCTTGCTGACGGCTCTGAACAAACTGATTAAAAATATCACTCACTTCATCCTCTAAGATCCCCGGCCCTTCATCTGAAACCGTCACCTGGACTCGTGTTGAATCAAGACCTTCAATTTTAACTAAGATGCGTTTATTGGGTTCTGTCAGACGAATTGCATTACTCAATAAATTACCCATGACTTGAGAGACTCTTGCCGCATCAAAATAGGCCATCTGCGCATGACCCACCATGACGACTTCAATCTGTTTTTCTCCTGCTATAACCGCTTGTTCCCGGACGCAGTTCTGAATCACGGGTCTAAGATCCTGGCTTACAAAATAAAAACGCATCACTCCAGCTTCTAATTTAGACGCGTCAAATAGATCATTAAACAGCAGTAGTAGCTTTTCGGCACTGGTCTCTATATTCGTAAAATAACGCTTTAATTTATCAATATCAACCTTATCAAATCGGGTCACTCCCATCTGGCTGTAACTTAAAATACCATGTAAAGGCGTGCGTATTTCATTGTCATAGATTCAACTAGTAAGTGCAACACCTATAGGAATTGAAAAAGGCCAGTTGATAAGCTACCTTTTAAGTTCCTACACAAAAGAGGTGTTGCCCAATGAGCACATATCATCAACTGACCTTAGAAGAAAGATATCACATTTACGGACTCAAACGTGCCGGATATAGCATTACGACTATCGCAGACGAGTTAAAACGTCATAAATCGACCATTAGCCGTGAACTCAAACGCAATATTAAATCCCGTGGTTGGCGACCGTTGCTTGCACATACACAAGCCGTCGAAAGACGGTCAAGTAAAGCAAAAAAAAGAATATCTCATGACTGCTGGGAGCTTGTTATTCACTACTTAGTCGTCGTGTGGAG
>VCMI01000005.1 GCA_006222135.1 Thiomicrorhabdus sp.
CCTCAAACAACAAGGTAAAACCACTGCCAGGGCGAGACCACGGCACATCAACCGTCACCACTTTGCCATCGGTTGTTTTTATCCTCGGCACAGCACAATGCAAAAAACAATGGTGCTCAAAGAAGTTTAAATGCTGCCACTCACGTGTCACGGTGTCATGCACTGGACAGGCGACACCGGTCTCATCTGGAAAACGTGAGCCTCGGTCAAAACCGATATGTAGGTGAAGCTCTTTGCGAGTGCTTCCATCATCAGAAAACGAAATGTCATTCACTTGCCAAGGCGATTGCAGGCCAAGAGCCATGCTAAATAAAGTAGTACTATTCATGGTGCTATTATCGCATTACCCACTACAAATCACATAGAGCCAAAAAATAATTCTATCGTATTTTTAACGTCAAAGTTGAATTATGTTATATGATTTTGAGTATAAGTAGGTGAATTTACGCGTAAAAGGTGTGGTGGCAATACGTCTGCAGCGGTTCCTGATAAGTCTAATATAAGTAAGGTTACTTTACAGTGCCTAGAGTCGATGGAAAATTTACCACACTTTCCGGGTGCGCTTATCAAATTAGAGAGACTTATGGCGGCTGATGAAAGTGTCAAGATTGATGAAGTTGCGCAACTTGTGGCTCAAGATCCTCGTTTAGTCACAGGATTGATTGGGGTCGTAAATACCCCAAAATATACGACAGGGGCTAAAATTACTGGTTTGAATGATGCGGTTGTAAGAGTCGGACTCAGAGATGTGCGCTTAATGGCGAATGCGATTAACTATAAAACCTCCTTTAAGCGCAAGCCGCCTTTCAGTGAAAATCATTTTATAAAGCATGCGTTAATATCGGCATTTATCGCTCAGATCTTGGTGCAAGCTCTAAAACTCAATGCGGGGATAGCCTTTCTTTGTGGTTTGATGAGAGATATTGGAATTTACTTGTTAGCGACTGAGGATAGAGAGGCTTATTTAAAGGTTATTAAGCTGGCCAAATATGATATTGCGAAGCTGATACACTCTGGAGTCACTGTATTTGGCGGAGCAAGCCGTTTTTAGATTGGATATTGATAATGGTATTGCAGATCTATCTGAAGAGGATCAGGCGCTACCCTCAGTCGCGCTCTTGTTGGCATTGAAACACGTTGGATTGACGCTGGAAGCCTATGATGAATTGATTAATCAGGGTTATGTTGAGGCGGAAAAGGTTGGACTAAATAATTAATAATCTGTTTAATTTTGCATCGTTAACTTTGTTTGAGTAAGGTAAAGAGCGATTTAAAATGTGGCCTCGTCCTTCTTGGGGGAGAGGGTTGACCTGTTTTTTGACATTATCAGGCACTAAATGCCGATTATTTTCTTTAAAAATTTCAGCTTTAAATAAGAAAATGCTAAAATGATAGGCTAGATTTTAACTTGTGCCTTAAATAGTACATCTCAAGAGAACAAATATTAGATGCCAATCATTACCTTACCTGACGGTTCAACCCAACAATTTGACGAAGCTGTTTCTGTTATGCAAGTTGCCCAAGGCATTGGTGAAGGGCTTGCAAGAGCAACGGTTGCTGGACGAGTGAATGGCCGTCTAGTTGATGCATCTGATCTAATCACGAAAGATTCCTCGTTGGAACTTGTCACGATGCGAGATGAAGATGGCGTGAATATTATGCGTCATTCATCTGCGCACTTGCTGGGGCATGCACTGAAGCAGATGTATCCTGATGTCAAAATGGCGATTGGACCGGTTGTAGAGAATGGTTTTTACTATGATATCGAAATGGAACACAAGATTACGCCGGACGATTTAAAACAAATCGAAAAACGTATGTTAGCCTTGGCTAAAACTAAGTATCCCGTTATTAAAAAGATGTTGTCACGTGAAGAAGCCGTGGCCACTTTTGAAGCGCGTGATGAAGACTATAAATTAGAGCTTATTCGTGATCTGCCAAACGAGACCGAGTTTGGTTTTTACTTCCATGAAGAATATGTCGATATGTGTGTTGGTCCACATCTACCGCACATGGGTTTTGTAAAGGCCCTTAAGTTAACGCATATTGCGGGCGCCTACTGGCGTGGCAATTCTGACAATACTATGTTGCAGCGCATCTATGGTGTGGCCTTCTCTGATAAGCAAGCGCTTAAAGACTACTTGCTGATGATGGAAGAAGCTGAAAAGCGTGATCACCGTAAACTAGGTAAGACGCTGGATTTATTCCATCTTCAAGACGTTTCTCCAGGTATGGCTTTCTGGCATCCAAAAGGGACGACTTTATACCGCGTAGTAGAAGAGTATATGCGTGCTCAGTTAATTCAAAACGACTATGAAGAGATTCGTACCCCTTTGATTATGGATCGCTCTTTATGGGAAAAGTCAGGTCACTGGGACAAGTTTAAAGACAATATGTTCACCACAGAAACGGATAATCGCGATTATGCCGTTAAGCCGATGAACTGTCCTGGTCATATTCAAGTTTTTAATCGTCACCTACACAGTTACCGTGATTTACCAATCCGTATTGCAGAGTTTGGTCTCGTTCACCGTAATGAACCGTCTGGTACCTTGCACGGTCTGATGCGAGTGCGTTCTTTCACGCAAGATGATGCACACATCTTCTGTACGGAAGAGCAGATCAAAGCCGAGGTTCAAGCTTGTATCGATTTGGTTTTCGAAACCTATGCCGACTTCGGTTTTGATCAGATTGCGATTAAATTCTCGACTCGTCCAGAGCAACGCGTTGGCGCGGATGATGTTTGGGATATGGCTGAGGCGGCGCTAGAAGAGACTTTAAAGGATGCTAACCTAGATTATGTATTGCAACCAGGTGAAGGTGCTTTCTACGGCCCTAAGATTGAATTTCAGCTGAAAGACTGTATTGGGCGAGTTTGGCAGTGTGGAACAATTCAATTAGACTTCTCAATGACACAGGCAGAACGGTTAAATGCAGTCTATATCGGTAAAGATAACGAGAAGCATCATCCTGTTATGATTCACCGAGCGATTTTAGGTTCACTTGAGCGCTTTGTGGGAATTTTGATTGAACATTACGAAGGTAAGTTCCCAACTTGGTTAGCGCCAACTCAGTGTGTAATTGTCTCAATTTCGGAAGTCCACACCAAATATGTGGCCGAAATGAGTAAAAATTTGAAAAAACATGGCTTTAGAGTCGAATCGGACTTGAGAAATGAGAAGGTTGGGTTTAAAATTCGCGAGCATACTATGCAACGTGTTCCATATATCTTAGTAGTCGGTGATCAAGAGATGGAAAACGGAACGGTTAATGTTCGTGCTCGTGGGGGTGAAAACCTAGGAAGCTTTACATTTTCAGAGCTAGTTGATTTGTTTACGACAGATATTGGTAAATTGGGCAGAGTCAGCGCTTAAACCAATCGTTTACGAACAGGCAAAACAAAATTTTTTAATAATTGGAGGATATTGCTATCGCAATTCGAAGAGGCCGTGGAAGACCACAGCAACCTGAAGCACCAAAAGATAGAATTAATAGTGCGATTACTTCGCCTGAAGTACGCCTTGTAGCATCAGACGGAGAGCCTTTGGGCGTCGTCACCATTCAAGAAGCTTTTGATGCAGCTCAGGAAGCTGGATTTGATTTGGTAGAAATTACCGCGAAAGCAAATCCACCAGTTTGTAAAATCATGGATTATGGTAAGTACCTTTACCAGCAGCAAAAAAAGCAGCACGATGCTAAGAAAAATCAAAAGCAAGTGCAGCTAAAAGAAGTTAAGTTTCGCCCAGGAACTGAAGAGGGAGATTATCAGGTAAAACTACGCAACCTGGTAAAATTCCTAAATAATGGAGATCGCGTCAAGGTAACTATATGGTTCCGTGGCCGCGAGATCACTCATAAGGAACTGGGATTGAAGATGTTGGAACGTATTCGGGATGATATTCAAGAGGTTGCGACCGTTGAACAAATGCCGAAAATGGAAGGCCGTCAAATGCAAATGATGGTTGCCCCAACAAAGAAAAAGTAGGGTTTGATTTTAAACCTTACTTAATACAACAGTCGGGACGTCTGCTTATGCAAATAAGCAGGGGTTACTGGTGCAGCTCCTTCAGTGCTGTTCGTTGTTCCGAAATAGATTGTATTTTTACAGTCTTATTAAAAAACCAAGTGACCTTTTAAAAGGGATCACTTCAATGCGGAGTTTCAATTAAATGCCAAAGTTGAAAACAAACAGTAGTGCTAAAAAGCGCTTCTCTAAAACTGGCTCAGGTCGTTTCAAGTGTAAACAATCTCATCTTCGTCATATTTTGACTAAGAAATCGACTAAGCGTAAACGTCAACTTCGTTCTGGAAGTATGATTCACGATCACGATGTAGCGATGGTTCGCCGCATGTTACCGTTCGCTTAATTGGAGATTTAAGACATGGCAAGAGTTAAAAGAGGTGTCGTAGCACGCCGTAGACACAATAAAGTATTAAAGCAAGCGAAAGGTTATTACGGAGCTCGTAGTAAAGTTTTCCGCGTTGCTAAGCAAGCAGTTATCAAAGCTGGTCAGTATGCATACCGCGATCGTCGCACTAAGAAACGTCAATTTAGACGTCTTTGGATTGCACGTATCAACGCTGCAGCACGTATGAATGGAATGACTTATAGTCGTTTCATCAACGGTATGAACCTAGCTCAGATTGCTGTTGACCGTAAGGTTCTTGCAGATATTGCTGTACATGATGCAGCCGCTTTCACTGTTTTCGCTGAAAAAGCAAAAGCAGCATTAGTGTAAAGAAATTGGGCTAGGGTAACCTAGACCACTTCTTATTTAGGGGACTTCGGTCCCCTATTTTTTTTATAGGTTCCTGTTTTATTCAAAACAATCTTCTTAGTTAAATAACGATTAAAGATTTCATTACCAATCAGCGTCTGCTGTTTTGCTCTATTTTGTAGTGCAATGTTTAATACTTATTAAATCCTTTTTGGGACATTTACAACATGCAAGAAAAACTTCAAGCAATCATTTCGAAGGCTCAGGAAGCGGTTACTTCCGTGACTGAATTAGCTAAATTAGATGACATCCGTGTTCAATACCTTGGTAAAAAAGGTGAACTGACCGATATGATGAAAATGTTGGGGAAGTTGTCGAATGAAGAACGCCCAAAAGCAGGGCAAATCATTAATGAAGCTAAGCAGATGGTTCAAGGCATTCTAAATGCTAAGAAGAGAGAACTAGACGATGCTAAATTAGCGAAACAACTCTCTGAAGAGACCATCGACGTAACCTTACCTGGGCGTGATGTGGATGTGGGTAGTTTGCATCCGGTGACTCGTACACTGAATCGAATTGAAACCCTATTTTCAAAAGCCGGATTTGATATTGAAACAGGCCCAGAAATCGAAGATGATTGGCATAACTTCGAAGCCTTAAATATTCCTGAAACACATCCGGCACGTGCCATGCATGATACCTTCTATATCAATGAGAATACGGTTTTAAGAACCCATACTTCGGGTGTACAGATTCGAACCATGGAAAATAAAAAACCGCCATTACGTATCATTGCACCAGGGCGTGTCTATCGTTGTGACTCTGATCAGACACACACGCCAATGTTTCACCAAATCGAAGGTTTGATTATAGAAAAGAATGCCAGCTTTGCGCAGTTACGTGCTTTGTTAATTGAATTCTTACGCCAGTTCTTCGAAGATGAAAATCTTCAAACACGTTTCAGACCCTCTTATTTCCCTTTTACCGAACCTTCCGCAGAAGTGGATATCGCGACGGATCTATTTGGGGATGGTCGTTGGATAGAAGTGCTTGGTTGTGGAATGGTGCATCCAAATGTATTGAAAAATGTAGGCATTGATCCAGATGAATATACTGGGCTGGCCTTTGGACTGGGTGTCGAACGTCTAGCGATGTTGCGCTACAACGTTAAAGATTTGCGCCAGTTCTTTGAAAACGATTTACGTTTCCTACAACAGTTTAAATAAATCAAGCCCGTTCAAATACGCTTACGAGACAAAGAATTATGAAATTTAGTGAAAATTGGTTAAAAGAGTGGATAAATCCTCAGTGGGATACCAGCACTCTATCTGAAAAGTTAAGTCTAGCGGGTCTAGAAGTAGACGGTGCAGAACCCGTTGCGGGTCAATTTACCAATGTAGTTGTGGGCCATGTCCTCTCGGTTGAAAAGCATCCTGACGCTGATAAATTAAATGTGACTCAAGTTGATGTCGGTGAAGCAGAGCCCGTACAAATCGTTTGTGGCGCTAAAAATGTCGTCGCGGGCATGAAAGCTTGTTGTGCTATGGTCGGAGCAGTTTTACCAGGTGATTTTAAGATTAAGAAAGCCAAATTACGTGGCGTGCCTTCGAATGGAATGTTATGTGGAGCACCTGAAATTGGTCTTGCTGACTATGGCGTTGATGGTCTATTAGTACTCGATCAAGATGCTCCCATTGGTCAAGATGTTCGTGAATATCTAGATTTAAACGATATGAGCATTGAGGTAGATTTAACCCCTAACCGCGCAGATTGTTTCAGTCTGCAGGGAATTGCACGTGATGTGCGCGCGATTAGTGGTGTCACTCTAACTCAGCCGTTTGAAATTAAAGAGATGGCTGGTTCTAGCGCTTGTCCACAAGCCGTTACTGTTTCTGAAAGCCAGGCCTGTCCAAAATATTTAGGTTGTGTCGTTACCGACTTTAATACTCAAGCTAAAACGCCACGTTGGATGGTTCAAAAACTTGAACGCTCTGGACTTCGTCCATTGAGCCTAGTGGTTGATATAACCAACTATGTATTAATGGAGCTAGGTCAACCGATGCATGCTTTTGATCTTGCTAAGATTCAAGGTTCAATCGAGATCCGTTTAGCCAAAGCAGATGAAAAGCTAACCACTTTAGACGACAAAGAATTGACCCTTAAAGAAGATACTTTAGTCATTGCAGATGATTCAGGAGCAATTGCTTTAGCTGGAATTATGGGGGGTCTATCGACCTCTGTTACCGCAGAAACGAATGCTATTTTCTTTGAATGTGCTCATTTCTCACGCTTAGCGATTACTGGTAAAGCACGTAAATACGGTCTGCACACAGATTCATCAATGCGTTTTGAGCGTGGTGTCGATGCAATGCTGCCAGAAAAAGCTTTAAACCGCGCGTTACAGTTATTTACTGAGATCGCTGGTGGAATAATTAGTGCCTTTAATAGCACCGTTTCAGAAGCGGATTTACCAAAAGCGGTGACGATTGAATTACGTCGTGCCACGATTGGCAGCCGTTTAGGGGTTGAAATTGAAGACGCTCAAGTCATAGAAATTTTTGAGTTGTTAGATTTTAAAATTGAGACTACGGACTCTGGCTGGATGATGACGGCTCCGAGCTACCGTTTTGATATGTCGATTGAGATGGATTTGATTGAAGAAGTCGGACGTATCTTCGGCTACAACAATCTTCCAGAAACACCTGTCTTGGCACCGATGACATTGAATGAACTCCCAGAAGATGTTCAGTCTTTAATGTCGTTGAAAATAGCGCTTGTACAACGAGGCTTTAATGAGGTCGTCACTTATAGCTTTGTGGAAGAAGCAAAGCAGAAGTTGCTAGAACCTGATCTACCTTATGTGTTGTTACAGAATCCAATTTCAGATGATATGAAAGCCATGCGTACCAGTTTGTTCCCTGGTTTATTACAAACCGTCGCTTACAATCAAAATCGACAACAGCCACGCGTACGAATCTTTGAAACCGGCCTAGTCTTCTACAAAAATGATTCTGATCCAACAGGGGCGACTCAAGTGCCAATGATGGGCGGTGTCATTGCGGGTCAAGTTGCGGCATCTGGTTGGGACGAAGCAGAACGTCATGTTGATTTCTACGACCTTAAAGGCGATGTAGAAACTCTGATTCGTATGAGTCATCAACTTGCGAATATTCGTTTTGAAGCCTGCAATCACCCTGCATTACATCCAGGACAATCTGCGAGCATTATGAAAGACGGCAAAGAAGTCGGAATCATGGGGCAGCTGCATCCTAGCTTGGTGAAAGCCATGGGTGTTAGCGGCAATGTTTATATGTTCCAAGTTCGCCAAGATGCATTGATGAACATGCAAATACCTGCTGCTCAAGCCGTTTCAAAATATCCAGAAGTGCAGCGTGACTTGGCTTTTGTTGTCGATGAAAGCCTTTCAGCTCAAGCTTTGATTGATGCTGTCGTATCGGTGAAGTCTGATATCTTCAAAGCGGTTGAGTTGTTTGATATCTACCGTGGACAAGGGATTGAGCCGAATCAGAAAAGTATCGCTTTAACGCTAAAAATTCAGCACGCTGAAAGAACGCTTCAGGATGAAGAAGTAGAAGTCTTGGTTGCCGATATTTTAAAAGCGGCGAAGCAAGCCGTGAATGCAGAATTAAGATAAACAATAAATTACGTTACTGACTATATAAAGAAATAGGAATACAAATGACTTTAACAAAAGCAGACATTGCTCAGAACTTATCAGACACTTTTGGCTTCAATAAAAGAGAGTCTAAAGAGCTTGTTGAACAATTCTTTGACGAATTGAGCGAGGTTCTGGTGGCCGGGGAGCAGATTAAACTCTCTGGATTTGGTAACTTTGAACTGCGTGATAAAGCCTCACGTCCAGGACGTAATCCTAGAACAGGAGAAGATGTTCCTATTTCTGCAAGAAGAGTGGTAACATTTAAACCTGGACAAAAATTACGTGCGCAAATAGATAATTATGGCAAAGCCTAAGAATCAACCGAATACCACAACGCAACTTGACATAGAGCTGCCGGACAAAAAGTACTTTACCATTGGTGAAGTGGCTGGATTGTGTCAGTTGAAGTCTCATGTTTTACGTTATTGGGAGCAAGTATTTCCTCAGCTTGAACCCAATAAACGTAGTGGGCGTCGCTACTATCAACGAATAGATGTTGAGTTGGTATTAGAAATAAAGTCTTTATTACACGATCAAGGTTTTACGATTCCAGGTGCAAAAGCCAGACTCGCTAAAGGGACTGTAGATTTGACGGATAGCACTCTATCAAAAGATCAAAAAACAGCCATTGAACTATTGCAGACCATGCAGGGTGAATTGTTACAGTTTAGGAAGTATATTAAGAGCCGTTTCTAGGCTTTAAGGTCTTAAATATAGTTTTATCTGAACGAATAACGGCGCTATAATAAGCGCCGTTATTCGTTTTCAAAGCGGGTAAATAAAATCTATTCGGGGTGTAGCGCAGCTTGGTAGCGCACTTGACTGGGGGTCAAGAGGTCGCAGGTTCAAATCCTGTCACTCCGACCACTATCCATGCGGGTTTCAGAGGTTTTGAGATTTAGCATTCATTCATTTTCCCCCAAATTTGTCCTCCTTTTACCCTTTTTTCACCCTATATTTCCCCCTACTTTTCAAACCTTACTTAATTTCCGCTTTAATTTCTTGGTTTCAACACATATCAAATAGATGTGCTTATGCTAGTCTATGGCTGTCTTGGCGGGGCTTGTAACAAAATATGGTGAGATTGTAATTTTGAAATTCGAGATAAATATATGAAAAGATAGTTTCCCCCATTTTTCTTGCTACTTTGACTTGAGATTACGACACGTCAAGAGTAATGCCAGCTACTTAAGTTGATTGTGTCAAAGGGGGCTTATATTTTAAAATCATAATCCCTTATAGGGATGTTTTCGCAATTCATTAATTCAATATGATGTTTTAATTCTGTATAGGCTTCAGTATATGACTTTGCGAAATCCTGAAAAGATTTATGATTTTCATCAATTTCTTGTGAGAAGGTAAATTGTTTTGCAGCGGCTAAGAGTTTTGATACAGAAATTATCAGTATCATATCTCTCATTCCATCATCTTCAATATCCATATCAGGCAACGGTGCAACTAAAAACTTGTTTTCATTAACCTTTGTGGCTTTAGCTTCGGTATGAGCTTGTTGGAGGGTTGGATGTTTAATTTTGCATAGGAATTTGTAGTTGTGATAACTTAGTTTCCAGGCTTTTTCATCTTGTTTGCTGGTATTTTTAAGGTCTTTTTTGTTGCCATTTTTGCAAGCTGGGTAACGGACCAAGGTAAGTCTCCGTATTTTGTATTTTGAAGCTCTTTAGCCCTTTCTGGTGAACCAGCCAGGCATATTACTACCAAGGCATTTTCATAAAGTGAAGCAGCTATTGCAGCGGCCTGAGAAGTATAACCTTGCGAAATCAAGAGCCAAACGCATCTTAAGTCCATGATGGTTTTCTTTAGAAATAATGATGAAATTTGTAAGTCAATTTCGCCTTTTCTTTCGCCTACAACAAGGGGGGATTTCATTCCTGCCTCAACGGTCTTTTGGACGGTTTGTTCCCATGAAGTTAATTTGTCTGACAGTTGCTCCGAAGTTAATTTTTCAATGTGCGGCAATGCCTCCCACCATTTTTCAAGAGGGATGTTCGTTTTCATTTAGTAATATCCTGATTAGTTGAAAAGAGAGATTAATCCTAGGCCAAAACTAAGTAAACCAAGTTTCGTCGAAATTCGTACAATGAGTTGGGGATGTTGAAGACTTGCACAGAGCTTACCTATAAGGTTGTTGGCAGGTTGAATAGTGATGTTTTCATCTTGATTGGTTTTTTAATACCAAGTCTAGTGCGATACCATTCATTGGCAATAATGGTGTTTGAAGGATTTTCGATCTTTAAAGTTCTACCATTGTTATATTTTTCTAGGTAGTTTTCGTCTATTTTTAAAAATTCACAATAAACTGATTTTTTCTTATTTGTTATTTTAATAATAGAGCGTTGAGGAAAGTCGTGACCACCAATCCAGACCCATCCTGAACTAATGTCTTCATGAAGTGCTGCATAGGATTTATAGGGCATATTCGTTATCTTTTACCTTTGAGAGAGCATGAATTTAACGTGCTTTTCGTTCTAAAGAACTTAAATTTTGACTTGCGCCAAGTCTAGATAAGGCGTTCAGTGGTTATTGGTGAATATGGTTATGCTAATTTTTATTTCCATCGTATTTTTCAAGGGCTTGTTTGTAGCTAATCAGAAGGCGGTTGATTAAGTCTAAGTAGTTCAGATTTAGCTTGGTTCAATTTGTTAATAACAGCATCGATTGATTCGGTATTGTCGAAAAGAAATTGAATGTCTGGGTCTATAGCAGTGTGTTCTTGAATGGTTTCTTCGGATTTTAGTAACCGACTGGCTTTTTTGTTCTTGGTTTCATAAAAAGCAATGTCTGTATAATTCTTATCGTGAGATGTGATATTGACAGCACCGACTTTGTCATTGCCCATTAGAACTGTTGTAATCTGAGTGTCGTCAGGATAAAGCATGTACTTAATTCCGTATTCCATACCGCGCTCCATATATTGTTATTTGGCATTAGATTTTAATTAAGCCTTGATGTTATCTTAATTTTACTTCTGGGTGTCCATTTTTTAATTTTGGCTTGCTCTGGCTAAAGGAATTATTGCAGTGTTAGTTTATCCACGATTTAAGAATGAAAATATGTAATAAATGTTTCCCCCATAGAGATTTTAAACAACGGTTTAATAAGCTTGAAACGCTATGTCTTTGGGGGGGGTTAAGGCTAACTTATTGAAGTAAAAGGGATTGCAATTAGGCTGGGGGTCAAGAGGTCGCAGGTTCAAATCCTGTCACTCCGACCATTATTCATTCGAGTTCACCTCAAAAACCCTCCTATACGCACTTCTCTAATATCAGTTTCGATAAAGATCATAACCAGAAATTAAAGCTAAATTTTACAGTTGCTTAGAGTAAGTTCAGATTAATGGCGGCGTATTTTTTTGTTGTATTTCTAAAAGAATAATTTCTTTCAATCTTGAATCGGCCAAGGTTTCATCATGATGTATATTGGCTTGAATAAGTTCTTTCCAAGTCTTTTGTAATTGCTTCTCTAATTCGGCGTTACTCATAACTAAACTCCATTAAATATTATTAATAGTAATATTTTATTACCTTTTATCTGTCAAATCAAATATTTCTATTAATAACGATCAATATAATATTATATCTGAATGGCTTTAAATGATAAGTTTGGAGGAATTAAGCCTTAAATTAAGGCTTAATTAGGCAGGTTTATGAATATCTTCGGTGAAGTGCTTAGCGAGTAAAAACTTTTGATAAAGTATTTGTTTATTGTTCGCTTAAATATAAGCGAAGCTCTCGGGCGCTTTTTCTTAAGAAACCATATTGGGTAATAAGCCCAGTAAGGAGTAACAGGGTGATGCCGCTGAGTAGGCTGATAATCCATAAGTTCAGATCTAGGCTAACCTCTATCTTCAGTACATAGTGGCTCAACAGTCCACTGGCAATTTGTGCAAAGGTCGCGGCTAAAATACCTGCGACGGCGCCTAAGAGTGCAAATTCGGTTAAACCAATTTTGATGATTTCTTTGTTTTGTGCGCCTAAGGTTCTTAAGAGTATCCAGCTTTGTATTCGGCTTTGCTGGCTCGCTAATGTGGCTGTGAATAACACGCCTATACTGGCTAAGAGGGTAAACAGATACAGTCCTGAAACGGCCCAGCTAGCTTGGTCCATTATGTTTTGAATCTGGTGCATGATTTGACGAACATCAATTAAGAGCACGCCAGGGGTTTTATTGGCGAATTCTTGGGTCAGTTGGGTTGCAAATTCGGGTTGGTTTTGCAGTTGTTTATCATTCAATTTTTCCATATCAGCAAATTCAGGTAAGTGAAAGTTACTGATATAGGAGAAAGCTAATGCATGCTCTGCAACCGGTTCCAATATAAAAAGAAATTCAGTCGAAAGCTCTGCCACTCGACTTTTCGCAAACTGCTCACCTGATAATCATAACTTTGGCCGGCAAAGTTAAAGCTCAAGGTATCACCGAGTTGAATACCAAATAGTTCAGCCATACTGGCTTCTACAGAGACCCTAGGAAGCGTTAAGTCATCTCTATTGATCTCTTCTGTCACTACATTGTATTTTGGTATTTCAGCGAGCAATGCGATATTGGCTTCGCGTTCTAGCATTCTACGAGCTCGATCACTTTTTTGTTCACTGGCGATGAGTGGTTGTTGATTAATGGCGATTAAACGTCCACGAGCCATCGGGACGAGTGGTGGTGACAGTTGCTGATTGGCCAGTATCTTACTCACCTGGGATTCTTGATCGGGCTGAATATTCATAATAAAGGTATTCGGTGTATTGGCTGGCAAGGAAGCCTGCCAGTTTTGCAGTAAATCTTGGCGGACAAAACTCATGAGCATTAACACAAACAACACTAAACCCACTGAGACCAATTGTATTCTGACCAGGCCTGGTTCTTTTAGAAGATTAGAGAGTGCAATATGAAACCAGCCTCGGCTGTAATGCTGGAGTTTTTGAATGCCTTTGAGCAATAAACTTGCAGCCAGTAGCAGTATTAAACTGATTGTGACCAGGCCTGGTAAGATCCATAGCATCGATTCCATATCAAACATCAAACTGATTAAGCCCAGCAATAGGGCAAAACTCATTAACCAGTGAATACTTTTAGGATTACGCGGTACCGATTTTAAAATTTGCATCGGCGAGGTTTGTAATGCCGTTTGAAAAGCCTGCCAAGCAAAACTCCAAAGTACTAAAATGCCGCTTAAAAATCCAGTGAGTAGGGCGGACCAAGGTGGTGTGACGATGAGAGGCTGAAAGTAGTCCGCCAACACGGGTTTAAGTAAGAGTGAAAGGCCATACCCTATTAGAATACCTATGAGACTGCTAAACATCGCAATCCAAGTGAGTTGCAGGGCGAATAGGCGTTGCATTTTGGCATTATGAGCCCCAAATGCTCGCATTAACGCCATACTGCTTTCCCAACGGGTCAGATAAAAACGACTGGCGATTAAAATCGACATCCCTGCAATCAATACCGCAGATAAGGCCGACAAGTCCAAAAATAACCAAGCCGTTTTCAAGGAGTTACCTAAGTCTTCTGAAGGCGCTTGTGCCGACAAAGTTTGCCAGTGTGGATTGTTTTGTTGTGCTATTTTTTCGGCAAAAGCGGTAATCTGTTTTTCACTGCCCGCTAGACTCAACTCATAGGTTACGCGACTCCCTGGGCCAATCAACTTGGTTTTGTTTAACGTAGCTAAAGTGATGAAAATCTGTGGTGCAAAACTAGACATGGGATTAATAAGCGCCCTGGGTTGGATGCTGCCCGCTAAACCGAGCTCCAAATAGCCTAAGGTCAACCGACTTTCTTGGGTGAGTTGTAATAGGCTAATCAGTTTGGGCTCGACCCAGGCCTGGTCAGTTTGCAGGGCTTGAAAGGCTAAATCTTTGGTTTGATTAATAGAGCCCCTTAATGGATAAGAGTCACTAATGCCTTTAAGTTGCACCAGTTGAAACTGTTGATTGCTTAAGGCCATTGTTGTGAGCGTCGTGCTTTGTGCTGTTTTTAAACCCTCATCTATCGCCAATTTAGACCATTTCTGTTCGATGGGGCGACTGCTACGAATCACGTAGTCTGCACTTAACGATTCTGAGGCTTTACGCAACATACTTTGCTGGACGGTATCGCCGAGTTGTTTGACCAATGTGACGGTACTACTGGCTAAGATGACGGCAATCATAAGCCATAACCAATCACCCCGTTTCAGGCTTCTGCCAAACCATTTAGAGGCGGTGAGCGTGTCTCGCCAAAAAGCCAACATTACAGTTTATCCGCTAAGGGATTTGGATGAGTTGGATAGGCTTGCAGTTGACCGTGTTCCAATTGCATGACTCGATCACACTGTTTGGCAAAAACATGGTCATGGGTGACTAGAATTAATGTGGTTTTCTGTTGATGATTGAGTTCAAAGAGTAAGTTTTGAATCTGTTTTGCGGTCTCTTCATCCAGATTGCCTGTGGGTTCATCAGCAAATAGAATTTTAGGTTTTGTCACAAAGGCTCGGGCAATGGCAACTCGTTGTTGCTCTCCACCGGAGAGTTCCGCAGGGCGATGTTGGGCACGATGGGATAAGCCAACTTGTTCCAAAGCCTCCAATGCAAGTTGTTTTGCATTGGGAACTTGAAACAACTCTAACGGCATTAATACATTTTCAAGTGCACTCATGCTGGGCATTAATTGAAAGTTCTGAAAAATAAAACCCACTTGTTGCGCACGAATTTTCGCGCGATCATCTTCTGAAAGCGTTTCAATCGCTTTACCAAATAATTCAATCGTTCCCGAAGTGGGTCTATCTAATCCTGCCATCAACGCTAATAGGGTAGACTTACCTGAACCGGATCGACCCACAATCGCCAATGTCTCTTCTGACTGAATCGTCAGCTGACAGGCTTTTAATATATCCAGAACATCATCCTCTAAAGGAATTTGATAGTGAACATTTTTCAGAGTAAGAATCGGGCTTGGCGACTGAGTGTTATGCATTTTGGCTGGCTTTTAGGGTTTCTATTAACAAGTATTTATCCTAGTCAAAGCCAGGCCAATGTGCAAGGAAATCCGTTGCAAACCGCACAATCAACTTGGTTGGTGTTTGGTGATAGTTTAAGTGCGGCTTATGGTATGGATGAACAGCAAGGTTGGGTGGCGCTTTTACAGAAAAAACTGCAAACAACGGCGCCACGGGTGCAAGTCGTTAATGCCAGTATCAGTGGCGAAACCACCAGTGGCGGCAAGCAGCGCTTGCCCGCTTTGTTGCAACAATACCAGCCGCAACTGTTGATTCTTGAGTTAGGCGCAAATGACGCTCTACGCGGTCAGGATCTGCGGAGTACGCAACAAAACTTGCAGGAGATGATTGCCTCTTGTGTTCAAGCCAATAAAGAGTGTCAGGTGGTTTTATTAGGCGTACATTTACCGACCAATTACGGTCCAGCCTATGATGAAATGTTTCAAACGATGTATCAAACTTTGGCCGACAATAACGGTATTTTGTTCGATGCCTTTTTTTTAGAGACGGTTGTGGGAGATCCTGATTTAGTGCAGAGAGATGGCCTGCATCCGAATGCGTCTGCGCAACCGTTTATTTTGCAAAGAGTTTGGCCGTTGTTTGAACGGTCGTTGTTACCGACTGAATCATAAAGCGATAGGGTATTTATCTTGATATCAGTTATTTAGGGTCTTGAAAGTAACTATAAGTACATGCCTGTTATTGTCTGGATAGTACGATTCTAAAGGTTTCGATTGACTCTGCTGACCTGAAATTTAAGTTAGCTGTTCAATTTAAATAGTATAATGATTCGTTAGCTTAAACATTAATTTAAACGTAGCTTAACTTAAGCTCTGGAACCCAGTTATGGAACAAAAACTACGCAATGCGGTGGCTGCGATTCGCGGGCAGAAGATTCCTGAACTGCCTAATGAAGTTTTACTTCTGGAAAAGGAAATAAAAAGTAAATTCTGTAGTAGTGCAAAGGTTGCAGAAATTATTGAAATGAATACCACCTTATCCGGGGAAGTGATTCGTATTACTAACTCGCCGGTGATTAAACTTCGATCCCCCGTGTCTTCTATTCGTGATGCCGTCAATACAATGGGAATGGATCACATCTACAATTTGGTGGTTTCCGCGGCATTAAAAAATATGTTTGGTACCACAGGTCTGTTTAAAGATATTATGGACAATAGTGTCGATGTGGCTTTCTGTATGGCCGATTTGGCCGAGTGGGTGGAAGGTATTACCCGCGATGAAGCTTATATGTTGGGGCTTTTTCACAATTCAGGGGCTTTAATGTTGGCAACTAAAAGCGTATCTGCTTACGAGCCCTTATTCCGAAATTCAATGTCGTTACCCATCTCTATTCTAAAAAAAGAACAACAGAAGTTTGGCTCGGACCATGCTGTGATTGGTGTATTAATGGCCAAAAAATGGTGCTTACCAATCGATATGTTAAGTGCCATAATGTTGCACCATAAAGCCGAATGTTCGCAGATTAAAAATGAGCGTGTCAGAGCCATGGTTGCCATGATTAAAATTGCCAATGCAATGGTCGCAGAGATTTCATTAGGCGCTTATCGTGGCGAAGAAATGCGTCTTTATGAGAAAGATGGGGTTGAAGAGTTAATGATTCCAACAAGCACTATTAATGAAATCAGAACGGCTCTAATGTCTTATACCTTTAAGAGTTAGCTTATGCTCTTAAATCATGCTTTTTAAATGCTATAGAAAAGCTAAGGCCCTCTAAACAACCGGACAAGATCGTTTAGCATGTCTTGGGTTCATCAAGAATGTTAAAACTAACCCTCTACATCTTTTCAATAGCGGTTAATGTTTTAAAGTTTTTAGTGGATGATTCCAGATATCTAACCTGATCAATAATAGAGCTGGAAGTTGTCGATATTTCTTCAACCAGAGCCGCATTTTGTTGGGTAGAATCATCAATTTCATTGAGAGCCAAGCTGACTTTTTGAATACCTTGCGTTTGTGTTTCAAGGCTTAACTGCATACTGTTAATCATCTCACTGACCCGTTCAATCGCATCACTATTTTTTACAAAGACTTGTGTCGTCAAATCGCTTAAACGTAATCCAGTTTTTACTTTCTCCATACTTGAATCTGATACGACTCGAATATCTTTCGCCGCCTCCGCTGATTTTTGCGCGAGTGAACGAACTTCTCCTGCAACCACCGCAAAGCCTCGGCCAGCATCACCTGCTCTAGCCGCTTCAACGGCCGCATTAAGGGCTAATAGATTCGTCTGAAAGGCAATACCATCAATAAGGCTCGTCATATTGGATATTTCGCTGCTGGCACTGGCAAGATCTTGTATCGCTTGATTCATTTCGTCAACGACTTGTCGACCTTCTTGAATCGTTTGCTTAACATTTTGGCTAACCTGATTCATTGCCGTTGCTTGCTCTAATGTTTGGGAGACGCTTTGTGCCATGACCTCCATGTTTTGTGCCGTATGTTGTAGTGAGGCGGCTTGGTTTTGAACGCGTTGATTTAGATCGAGATTGCCCGTGCCAATCTCCTCAACGCCTCTCACCGTATCTTTGGTGGCATTTTGTACCATTTGTAGCATATGGCTCATACTGCTTGCCATGCTATCCAGATTGGATTTTAAATCATAGAGTTTGCCATTAAATTCCGCTTCAGTCGTAAAGGCAAAATTACCTTCTTTATAGTTTTCAAGAATTTCGATATTGGTACTTATAGCAAATTCTAGGCTGTCCAGCGAACTATTTAAGTACTGTTTTAACTGCATATATTCACCGGGTAGATCTATGATAATGCGTTGATTAAAATCCCCCTGGCTCATGGCTTGCATGACTTTAATGACTGAACTGATGGAGTCAGATTGCACGTGGGTGGCTTTTTGTAAGTTTTGCATAACAGTTTGATAATCACCTTGAAATTGATCAAGGTCTATCTGTGATTGTAAATTGCCTTGTGCCAAATCTAGACTGACCGTGTCAATTGCGTGGAAGGCATTAGCAATGTTTTCTACGCTACTGTTGAACTCTAGTTTTAGAGTGGCGAGTTCCCCTTGGTAATGTCCATTCATTTTGGCTGACAATTCACCTTGTGCCAAGGCCTGACTCACTTGCGTAATTTCGTTAGTGGCGGTCACTACAGAGTGCAGTAGACTCTGAATACTGTGCCCCATTTCGGTTAGCTCATTATTGCCGGACGGAATCGACCAGGTTTTATAGGTGCCATTGCGAGCAATCTCGTTGACCTGGTTCTTAATTCGCGAAAGCGGGCTAGTAATGGACTTAATAAGCAGTGCATTTAAGACAAGCATAATGAGCAAAGCAATCAGACCAAATAGGGTTATTTCATAGGTTTTAGAGTCGCTGAGTTCACTCAGGTTATCAATTAAATTCAAGGTCTTTTTTTCGGTGGTGGTCGCGACCGTTTGCAGTAAAATATTGGCACGATTAGCAAGTTCTGTAATGGTGGTGTTATTTTGCTGGGTGGTTTGCATATAATCTTTTAGGTCTGAAAAAGATTGGCTCTATGTGATTTGTAGTGGGTAATGCGATAATAGCACCATGAATAGTACTACTTTATTTAGCATGGCTCTTGGCCTGCAATCGCCTTGGCAAGTGAATGACATTTCGTTTTCTGATGATGGAAGCACTCGCAAAGAGCTTCACCTACATATCGGTTTTGACCGAGGCTCACGTTTTCCAGATGAGACCGGTGTCGCCTGTCCAGTGCATGACACCGTGACACGTGAGTGGCAGCATTTAAACTTCTTTGAGCACCATTGTTTTTTGCATTGTGCTGTGCCGAGGATAAAAACAACCGATGGCAAAGTGGTGACGGTTGATGTGCCGTGGTCTCGCCCTGGCAGTGGTTTTACCTTGTTGTTTGAGGCATTTGCAATGGCACTCATTAGTCGT
>VCMI01000057.1 GCA_006222135.1 Thiomicrorhabdus sp.
ACGACTCAAGCGCTAGCTTACGATATCAATGGTTGATCGAACATCTAGAATCGCTCGCTTCATTAAAGTTAACACGAGAAAGTCAGACATCGTTAGCGCTGTCATCATTGAGCAATTACGAGCTTTAAACAGGCCTGTTCATTCATTAACTTCAGATAATGGCAAAGAGTTTTCACAATACCAAACGATGGCAAAAGAGCTTGGGACAGATTTTTATTTTGCCCACCCTTACTCTTCTTGGGAGCGTGGAACCAATGAAAATACCAATGGATTGTTAAGACGATTCTTTCCAAAAGGAACAGACTTCGATAAAGTAACTCAGGAAGAAATTGATTGGGTTGTTGATAAGCTCAACAATCGCCCAAGAAAGTGTTTAGGATTCAGAACACCTAATGAGGTGTTCTGGGAAATTAAAACTGTTGCACTTACGACTTGAATGTATCGCCTTTTAAAGCTTGATTTTGAAGTGCTGGATGTCTGGGATCTGTACTATTTATGGCGCATTTTGAAAGTTCTAGCGAGTAGAAGTTGGGAATGTAAAAGCATTATGCTCAGTAAGAGGAATAGTTCGGAGTGTTGTATAAGTGATGTTTTGAACTTCCTTCAGTAGCAGGCTATAAATACCTAAAAGCGCAATGATTGGTATCTTAAAGAGACGCTTTGCATCATAGCGGTTAACGTCATCTAAAAAGTCAAAGGTGGAGTAAAGTGACGAGATCAACAGAATACCAATGGCGGTAGGTGAAAATTCTCGCTGTATTTTTTATACTCAAATATGCTTAAAAGTGGATGGTTCATTGGTATGGTCTATTTTTTAAACTAAAAGCGAATTGAATTGAAGGTTTAAATATCCTGTTTTAGATAGTCTAAGGCATTTTTTAATTAAACAAATGATCATTAATATGTAATTGTACTAACTGGTATATGCATTAGGCTTGCCTTATATAAAATTAATAAATGCATGCAATTGTAAAACAATATCCTTTAACAACAGTATGTTATGTCTTTATTTATTGGTATTAAAATAGGTTGAAGTTTTACTTATCCCCTAATCAAAAGATTTGTTTATGAAACCTTATAGATTTCATTGTAGTTAACCTTGTAATCGCTTTAAATACGTCTAAGCCAAATGGCGCAGAAACAAAAATCAAAAAAACACAAATGAGGATTTACCCATGTTGAATGAAGTTCAAGTAATTAAGATGATTCATGCTAAGCAAGTTAAAAAACAGAAAGGCGCATCTATGATTGAATATGCATTGGTTGTTGCAGCTGTAGCATCAATTGCAGCATTAGTTTTTTCAGGGACAACTACTGATGGTCTTGGTAAAGTGATTAAAGATAAAGTTGACAGTGCTGCAACAGCAGCAGCTGCATAACCAATAGGCCATGTTGAAGTACTCTTTTAAAAAGCAGCAGGGGGCCGTAATGTTAGAAACGGCCTATGTGCTCCCTCTTGTATTAGCTGTTACGCTGTTTATTGTAGAGGTTGTTGCTTTTTCGATGAACAGCTTTGCAGCGAATGATGTGCTAACCGATATGCACTCAGTAATACTGAGTGAAGTGTCTGATGTTTCAAATTTGGCGAGTGGAGATACGTTAACTTCAGCGCCATTGTATGCTTCTTGTAGCTCTGATCAAGTGGTTCTTCAGACGGGCAGCAACGCTCTGTTGACGGCTCATGTAAAGGGTGCTTTGGAATTAAAGGGTATTAGTTTTGATGTGAGTCAGCCTCTATCGGCTAGTTTTACATCTCATGTAGTGTCTGGTTTTGATGTCTATGTGGTTAATTTCACCGGAGTAGCGAACTCCATTGTGCTACCAGAATTTTTTAACGTATTTCTACCAATTAATGTCGATACGGTTATTAGTATTAAAGACACCTGTGTATCTTGATAGCTGGTTCTAAATTAGAACAGCTTTATCAAACCTCCCTAGTAAATAAGAGAATCCTATGAAACTTCAACGCAGTGATTTTATTCTGTATGGCGTTGCGCTGCTGTCTGCCATTTTGGCAGTTGGTTTAGTGTACGGATATGTCGAAAACCGAGTGGCGGAGGCCGAAAGTAAGACGGAGGTCAAGACCGTTACTGTGATTGAGAAGCCTGAATTACGCTCCGTCGTCGTCGCCAATCGTGATTTGTATCGCGGTGAAAAAATTGAGATTGATGATATTAAAGTTTTAATGGTACCGACAGAAGGAGTCATTACTACAGGGGTAATGACACAGCCGAATAAAGTGGTGGGTCATGTCGCTAAACAGCATATTTATGCTGGTGAATGGTTAATCGTTCAAAAAATTGGCTTGGAAGAAGAAGCTAAGGACAGTGTCGAAGCATTACTTGAGCCTGGAATGCGTGCGATGCGTATTCCAGTCTCGGCTGAAAGTGGCTTGTTAGGTATGTTAAATCCCAGTGACCATGTTGATGTCATTAGTGTCTTTGAAAGTGCTGATGGTAAGCGAATGATTAGTCGTACTATTCTACAAAATGTTGAAGTTCTTTCGATTGGTCAAACCAATCGTATGGGAAAGGTGAAACAGGGGGGTGCCGCAGAAGGTAAACAAGATAAACAAAGTGAAGCTTTTGTAAAAGCATCTATGGTGGCTTTACATGTTAAATCATCCCAGGCAGAGCAGTTAGCTTTAGCCATGAATGTTGGAGCGATTCATTTAGCATTGCGTGGGCCAGCGGATATTGAGTTAGTTGAAACGAATGGTGTCAATGTCAAAGTGATGGAAAGAAGCAAGCAACGACCTCCAAAGTACAAGCCAAAACAACAACGTGAAGTTATTCAAATTATGCAGGGTGACCGTGTCCAAGAGGTATTTACGCGATGAAAAATGTTTCAAGATTATTTAAACAGACTCTTCTAGCTTCAGGGCTAGGGTTGGCATTTATAACGGCTCCGACAAGCGCTTTTGCGGAATTAATGAAAACCTATAATTTAACTGAGACGGATAGCCAAATCATCAAATTTGATAAAGGCTTGAAGCGTGCCATGATTGCCAGTCCTGAGTTGGCAACGGTCAAGGTTTTAAGCAGTAAAGAACTTTTGATTACGGGTAAGTCGGCTGGAAGAACTCAGCTAATTGTGACCTATCGTAATAGCCCTAATAAAGACCACCAGGTTGTATTGAATGTCGCGCCCGATCAGTCTCGTAGAGATGAGATTGAAGAGACCTTGACCGCTTTACTAAAACAGTTAAATCCTGAAGGTACGGTTCAATATGAGTTGAAAAATATTTGGGTAGGTGCGGAAAGTTCAGTGCGTCGAGAAGTGGATGAGGTTGGAAATCAAACTGATAACGATGCTTCGGTAAAAGTTGCTAAACGTAAAGATAAAGCAATATTACAAGAAGAACGTTCTGCTGGTCAAATGGGCGCTCAGCCATTGGCTGGAAATTATATGGTTCTATTAAGTGGCGATGTACCTAATAAGGCACAGAAAAAACGCATTCATTCTGTTGTATCTGCACTTGGTTTGAGTGTGGTTAATATGGTAAATGTTACAGGGCCGCAGCAAATTAAATTGTCGGTTAGGGTTGCAGAGGTCGTGAAAGGCAATCCTTTTAGAAGTGGTTTTGCTGCACGTGACAAAACGGATCAGTACGGTATTTTTCCGCCTGGAAACTTAGGCAGTACTGCGAATTTCTTATTGAATGTGGCAAGTGTAGGTGCTGGTACACCAGCAGCAATTAATTTTCCACACGCTGATGGTTTTCAGTTGGGAATAAACCCTTTTGATAGTAATCTGTTTGGCGTGCTTTCAATATTGGAAGGCAAAAACTTAGCTCGAATTTTAGCGAAGCCAGAACTGATTGTTCAGTCGGGTGAAACAGCTGAGTTTTTAGTCGGTGGAGAAGTCCCTATTCCGGTTTCTCAAGATCAGGGATCCATTACAATTACTTACAAAGAGTTTGGTATAAGGCTGCGTTTTAGTCCAATTATTACTGCCTCGGGTGAAATACAAATGACGGTCGCGCCCGAAATTAGTAATATCGATCCTAATGCAGGGGTCGACAGTGGTGGAATTGTTGTTCCAGGGTTCAGAACACGTAAGGCACAAACAACGGTTACGCTTGCAGCAGGCCAGAGTTTTGTTATTGGCGGCCTGATTCAGGATAATTTCCGCAGTAATGTTTCCAAGATTCCATTGTTAGGTGATATTCCAATTTTAGGCGCACTGTTCCGTTCGACCAGTTATGAAAAAGATCAATCTGAATTAGCTATTCTAGTCACACCAACCTTTGTTCAGCCAATAGCATCAGGTACAACAGTTACTTTACCAGGCGAAAATTTAGATAGACCAAGTGTTGCCGATGGATTCTTTATGGGGAAAGTCGCTAAGTTATTGCCTGAAGGGCAAAGTGCCTTACCAGAGTCGTCAATCAAAATTGGATTGGAGAAACCATAATGAGTCAGTCTTTATCCACTAATTCTATGGCCTTAAAGCAAGCACTTTATTTTGGCCAGAATGATGATTTAAAAGAAGCGGTTAGAGTTTCTATTATGTCTAAATACACTGTCGAATCGATGAGTGAAGTGCCACATATCTGGCCAGACGATATTAGTCTGGTTCTACTTGAATTTAATGGCGATGGCGATAATGTACTGGATAAAGTAGGTCAGATTTTGACGCTAGCTAAGGGTGTGCCTGTCTATGTATTATTAAAGGATAAGGATGCTGACTTTATTATCGAGGCCAATCACCAAGGGGTTCAAGGTTTTATTGAATGTCCCAATGAAGTTTTCCATATACTTTCAATTTTGCACATGCAGGATAGGCGTCGTCAAGGTAAAAATGGTAATGTCTCTTCCCTCTTTAGTTTAAAGGGTGGCGTGGGGTGTACTGCTTTGGCAACCAACCTAGCGTCGCATTTGAATGACTTGACGGAAGGTCGAACTGTGTTGGTTGATTTAAATATGCCTTTAGGGGATACCGCTCTGTATCTTAATATGGAAGGCGATCGTTTATACACCTTGACAGATTTCGTCTATAACTTAAATCGTTTTGATGAAAACCTTATTTATAAATCACTAAGTCGCCATGAGTCTGGTCTTTATGTTTTGTCCTTACCTACTGAGGTGGGTGAATTAGATAACTTAAGTGGCGAGTTAATTAAGACCATTATCAACTCTCTACGTCGTTATTATGATCACGTTATTATCGATTGCGCGAGTGACTTATCGGACCTAACCTTAAGCTGCTTGGATGAATCGGATAATATAGTATTGGTAGCGGAGCCTTCGCTTTCTTCTTTTCGTGCGGTTAATACAGTCATTCAATTAACCCAGAAACTGGGCTATATTAGAGAGTCTATAAAGCTTATTGTTAACCGAAGTACCTGTGATGGTGATGAGATGCTTGATGAGGTTTGGAGTGGATACACTATTTAGTACCTAGATGATAAATTATAATCATCAAAAGGAGTAAGTAGATGAGCCGCAGAAAATACGACCCAAAACTTAAAGCAGACGTCATTGAAGCCATAATAGAGTGTGGGCGTTCGGCTGCTCAAGTAGCCCGCGATTATGACCTTGCAGAACATACTGTTTACAGCTGGACCAGAGCTAGTCGTCGTGT
>VCMI01000058.1 GCA_006222135.1 Thiomicrorhabdus sp.
ACACGACGACTCTTCCTATTTCCAAATTGCACTTATTATCCGAAAACACGACGACTAGTTATATTGATGTTTTCCCAAGAAAACAATATATAGAATATTGCAGGCTTCGGGTAGATTTTACTTATAAAAAGTAGTAAAGTCTTTTTTAGCGTTGCAAATATTATATTTTCTTATATAATTCTCCGACTTTTTAAATTGCATAGAGACAGGTTTTAATATGACTAAATCTAGAGAAGATATGTTTAAAGACATGAACAACTCTTTTAAAGAGCCGTCTAAACAACAAGCAGAACAGCTACTAGATAATGTTTCTAAATCTCAGGAAGCAATGTTGCATCGAATGTACGCTAGTATTCCTTCCAACAAGGATAGTCAAAAAGTTTATAACTTATAATTCCTTTCCTTGTTAACTAATCGAAGTTAACAAGAGCATTACCATTCAATTAAGCATACTTCGTTCGCTTTATTATAATTAATCAGCGATTTCGATATGCTCGCCTTGAAATATAGAATTAAATTTTATTAATACATTTTTCATATAAGTAGTCTTTTCGGTTCCAACGTATTGCTGTGCATAACGACCAGACTTAGGTGTTATTGTGAACCCACCTTCTGTTTTAACGATATCCCCCGCAATTCTAGCAGGACTCGATTTCGTTAAAGTAGTATGCCCATAATCTTTACCAAGGATCAATGTTCCATTTTTAGAAATCACCCAAATGGGATGCTTGTCAGAACCACCCTCTACTAACAACATAAACTTATCATAAAATTCATCCAAGCTGTTTTCAGCTGAAAGTGTAATTTCTACGAAGCTATCTTCATGCATATCAAGTTCTTGTGCTTTAACATAGGCAGGCGCATTTAATTTGCCAAAAAGCGAATTCAGCTCAGAAAAGTATTCCTTCTCTTTGGGTATTAAATTTCGAGTTGTCGCTAAAGTAAAGCTTTCTATGAGGTGATCAGAGTTTCTTGATGAAGCAATAGCATTGCTAGAAATTTGAGTAATAAAATACGTAGAAGGCTCTTGATTAAAAATAGCAATTGCTAGCAATGGATTTCCCAAAGGGATATCTGTAGAGTCGAATATTAAGTCAAGTATTTCGGCGCTTTCTTCACCAACAGTATTCTTAAATTTATATTTTACTAACCAAACGTATTTGGGCAGAGAAGTAAACAAAATGCCTTCTTTGTTAACTAGTGATGAAGAAGTTAAGTAATCCGACTTCAAACTATTACTTTCTTCCAATCTAATTTCAAAATCAAAATCAAAATCAGGTGAGCCTCTCAATTCTTCGGGAAGCGCTTTTTCGTATATTTCTATTAAATATTTTGCAGTGAAGAATATATAGTTTAAAGGAACTCTTACTTTGTGGTAAGTACCGACTTTAATTGCATCGAGAATATAAATTTCATCAAACTTATCCTTTTCATGATCATCAATATGCATTTTATAGAATGACGATGAATGGGTATTTTTAACACCGCTTTCTAGATCTAAGTAAGTTAAATTTTCGTCTAGCCGAATCGTCTTAACATATGCACCAACTCTGTCATCATGCATATATAGATTGTCTATAGTGCCATTCTTATGAAGAGTCATACCAACTAGAGTTACCGCATGGTTACCTTTTAATTCAAGATCACCATCATTATTTTTACTGATAACCTTTGTAGTAGCTAGAATTGGAAACCCACTTGAAAGATAAGTATTTATTACTTTAGCTTCTTCTTGCGCTGATAGACTATTTTCTCCAAGTTTGTAGTCGTGGTGTTTCAAATTGAATGAATCTAACGCTTTTATCAACTGTTTATCTGATAGACCCTTGCTTGGAAAGCTATTAGTTGCCTCCAGCTCTCCATTTAAAGCACTGAGAGTAATTTGACTTGGAGGAGGAACAGATGTCCTTTCAAAGCAGGGAGTCGCATGGAATACGCTCCATAAAGCTGTCGTAGCACATGCAGAAACGGTTTTATCTTGCTCTTGAAATGGAATAGATGATACCTGTAAAGGAATACCAAATAAATTTGATTTTTGGGGCTTTGATATAAACTCTCTCTCATGGTCTGGATAAACCTTCAAGCAAGTTTTCCCTATAAAGGTGACTGGCAAAGGCTTTATAACACAATACCCTAAATACGAGCCTTGAAGATCTTTAATACTGGATTCTAAAGGGTTCTTTATAAGTTCTTTGAATTCTAGAGTATCAATATCATCAGAGAAAAAGTGGAGACGGGCACATCTATTTGGGTATTTGTGAAACGCTCTGGTTAGATAGTATTGATGATCAATTAAAAAATCCCTGTCAATATATTCAGTTTCACAGATTATTGACCTGGCATTGAGCCCTTTTAAATAGTTGAAAATATATATTACTTGTCTTTTTTCTTTTATGTCTGGAGCCTTAGCACCAAATACTTCTTTTATTAGTGCGGCAAGAGAAGGAATGCTAAATTCAGAAATTAAAAAGGTACGGTATTCAAGCTTATTGACCATGTTGAGTTAGAGTTATAGAGTGTTCGATTATAGCACCAATCCAGTATAAATACCTATTCAACTACTTTCAGTGAATCAAGAAAAATATGCTAGTCACGTCTTAGCTAAACATGGACAGAATTTTATGGGAGTTTTTTTGATTTAGATTTTATTACTTACTCTTACAGGAGCCAAGAATAAACATTATCCACATTGCACTGATTGTGATCAATTTTTGCTAAAAATATGCTACAAAAGTTAATTTCGTGAATGATGAAAGGCGTACAAAGGAGTGTAACTTGTTGATAAATATGGTGGGCCCTCGCAGACTTGAACTGCGGACCTGCCGATTATGAGTCGGATGCTCTAACCAGCTGAGCTAAGGGCCCCAATAGGGAGTTTTAAACCCACCAGGCCTGGTGAACTTAAGTGGCGCTTATTATAACGACTGCCAACCGCTTTGTGAAACATTAATACAGACTTTCTTACAAATTAAGAAGCCTCTACACTGGTTTGAACCGAGGAAGAAATAGAAAGCTTACAAATGTAAGCCTTCACTTTCTAACCCTGGGTTGTAGCCGTTAATAGAAGCTCTAAATCTTTAGATTAATCTAAGAAGCTTTTTAAACGCTCTGCACGACTTGGGTGACGAAGCTTACGTAACGCTTTTGCTTCAATCTGACGAATACGCTCACGTGTTACATCAAACTGTTTACCAACCTCTTCTAACGTATGGTCAGTGTTCATGCTTAGACCAAAACGCATGCGTAATACTTTCGCTTCTCGAGGCGTTAAAGTGTTTAACATCTCACGAACAGTTTCGCTTCTACCTTCTGAATCGGCGGCATCCTGTGGAGAAAGAATGTTCGAATCTTCGATGAAGTCACCTAAAGATGAGTCTTCATCGTCACCGATTGGCGTCTCCATAGAGATAGGTTCTTTGGCAATTTTCATTACTTTACGAATCTTATCTTCTGGCATTTCCATCTCTTCAGCTAGTTCTTCTGGTGTCGGTTCACGACCCATTCTTTGGAGTAGCTGACGTTGGATACGATTTAACTTATTGATCGTTTCAATCATGTGTACCGGAATACGAATAGTACGTGCCTGATCGGCGATAGAACGCGTAATGGCCTGACGAATCCACCAAGTTGCATAGGTAGAAAATTTATAACCACGACGATATTCGAACTTATCAACGGCCTTCATCAAACCAATGTTACCTTCCTGGATCAAATCTAGGAATTGCAGACCACGGTTTGTGTATTTTTTAGCAATCGAGATAACCAAACGTAAATTAGCTTCAATCATTTCGCGTTTAGCAAGACGAGCTATTGTCTGTGACTTACTCAAATCTTTGTAGATTGTTTTGTAAAGTGCGATTGGCATTTTTTCAGACTTGGAAATCATCGCTAGTCGTTTTTGAGCACGTTTAATCTCACCACGAGCCGCTTCTAGCGCCTCAGCATGCTTAGGAGCTTTTTCAATTAAACGATCGACCATTTCATAGTCTCTCTCAGAACCGACAAAGGTTTTTAGAAAGGTAGCACGAGGAACACCAATTTTGCGCATGACAATATCAACAATGACACGTTCTTGCTCACGAATCGATTGAATTCTAGCTTTAATCAGACGCATCATTTTGGTTGAGAACAATGGCGTAATTCTAACACCACGTAGATGCTCAATCACGGCCTGACGTTTTTTGATCGCTTTAGGGTCTTCTGCGCCGTCTTTATCTGCAGCCAGTTGCGCGGCAACGCTAAATTTTTCAAGTTTCTTCAAGAACTCAGCTAATTCTTCAGGATTAATCCCTTCTTCTTTTGGCTCTTGATTGGCTTCGCTATCAGGTGAAAGTTCTGCAATTGGAATATCAATCAAGTCTGAAGCACGGTAGAACCCTTGAATGACATCGGCGATTTTACCTTCGCCATGTTCCATTTTCTTGAAGGTGCTTAAAATCGTATTCGCATAAGCAGGATACTTAGCTAAAGCATCTAGCATATCGCGGTTACCAAACTCGATACGCTTCGCGATATCAACTTCACCGTGGCGCGTCAAAAGCTCTACTGAGCCCATTTCGCGCATATACATACGAACAGGATCCGTTGTACGACCAAACTCACCATCAACTTCTGACAACGCAGTAAGTGCAGCTTCTGCAGCGGACTCATCAAAGACGCCGCCTTCCGCGGTGACTAATTCATCTTCATCAGGTGCCGCATCAAATAACTTGATTCCAAAGTCTTTTAGAATCGTTAAAACTTGACCTAACTGATCTTCTTCAATGTCATCTGGTAGCACGTCATTGACGTCGGCGAAGGTTAAATAACCCAATTCCTTTGCGCGTTCAATAAGATCCGTTAACTGTTGCTTTCTTTCGACTTTAGTCATGTATTGCCTCAAATAATATTGCTTGATTCCGCTGACGGATTATTTCTGATAAAACTGAGCGTTAAAAACGGAACGCGCAATTATACTAAACTTTTTAATTAATTTGTTGCCATTTTCCCTTAAACATGAATGCGTTAGCACTTAATTTTCATGCCAACACTTTCACTCTAAGTGGATGAGCTTTTAATCATCGCTTGTAATTTAGTCATTTCTTCAGCACTCCAACCTGATTGACCCAAACTTTTTTCATCAATTAACTTACCCAAACCTAACACTACGGCCTCAAACTCAGCCAACAAGAAGTCTTCATCGTCAGGAACAGGGGAGTGTTCAATCAATGCCAATTCGGCTTGATAACCATTTGCGTTCATCCAGTTGAGCCCAGCTTCTGCAATGAATTGATTAAACTGCAGTGATTCAATCACGCCACCTAAAATATTGTGGTCACGTTCATTTGATTTAAATAAATCTTCACAAAACTCAGGCGCAAAGAAATCTGCCCATTCAGGTCTCTTGAGTAGTATCCGTACCATTTTTAATGGCATAGTGACCACACGACTAACCTGAACCTTCAAAGACGATTTTTTACCTGAGTCTGATTTAAACTGAGCAAAGCCAGATTTTACATTCATCTGTTTTTCTACACGCCAGGTCGGCAAACCGACCAGACCAGCCACACCTTCCGCTAATAGGAACTGATATAAATCTTGCGCTGATTGCACATAAGGCTGCGCTAAGGCGACTAACTGCTGACGCCCCTCTATAGAGTTCACTGGAGAGGATAATCGCCCTTGTAACCCTTGTAATAAAAAAGCTGACAAGGGCAAAGCATCCTTGATTCTTACTTGAAACCCCTCGAATCCATCTTCACGAATCATCGAATCTGGATCTTGACCTTCAGGCAAGAACAGAAACTTAACCGAACGCTCTTGCTGCATCATGGGCAAGGCTAGCTCTAAGGCTTTCCATGCGGCCTTTAGTCCGGCAGAGTCGCCGTCAAAACAGAAGACTATCTCATTAACCTGCCTGAACAAGATCTCGATATGTTCAATACTGGTCGCCGTACCCAGTGTTGCCACCGCATTATGAACTCCAAACTGAGCCAGTGCGACGACGTCCATATAGCCTTCCACCACCAAAATGTTTTCAAACTTTTGGCGTGACTGACGCATTTCGTACAAGCCGTACAAAGTGTTACCCTTATGAAATATGGGCGTTTCTGGCGAATTCAAGTACTTAGGTTGTTCATCTCCTAAAATACGTCCACCAAAAGCAATTACTCGACCCCGTCCATCACGAATAGGGAACATGATTCGGTGACGAAACCGATCATAGAGTTTGCCATCATCCTTTTGCACCAAGAGACCAACTTCAACCAACTGTTGCTTTAATTTGGCATCGGCTTTTAGGCCAGAAACCAAGCTATTCCAACCCGGTGGTGCTAATCCAATAACGAACTTTTTGGCGATCTCAGCACTTAGGCCGCGGGCTTTTAAGTAAGTCTTGGCTTCAGGCGCAGAAGCATGGTCTCGTAATTGATGGCGGTAGAATTTAGCCGCTAAATGCATCACATCATATAAATCATGCTGCTTCTGCTGTTTGACCTGTTGGGCTTTCTGTTTTTCTGGCGTTAGCTTTTCACGTGGAACTTCCATGCCATACTGCGAGGCCAAGGCTTCAACCGCTTCAACAAAAGACAACCCCTCATATTCCATTAAAAACTTAAGAGCATCCCCACTGGCACCGCATCCAAAGCAATGATAAAACTGTTTGGTTGAACTGACATTAAAGGAAGGTGATTTCTCATCATGAAAAGGACAACAGGCTTTGTAGGAAGTGCCTGCTTTTTTGAGGGGAACACGTTGATTTATGACTTGCACGACATCTGCTCGAGATAGCAAACTCTCGATAAAGGAACGCGGAATTGATCCAGACTGACTAGACATACTCACACCTTATCCACAGAAAAATACACAGGTCATTAAACGCAAAAACCCGCCAGTGATTCACTAGCGGGTTTTTAAATTGGGTCGGAATCATTTTATCTAAAACAACTCATCACAACAGAGCTTAAAAAGTTAAAAACTTTTTAAGCTAACTTTGCTTTAATCAGCTTACTTACCACACCCATATCGGCACGACCTTGCATCGTAGGCTTTAATAAGCCCATAACCTTACCCATGTCTTGCATGGAGGCGGCACCGCTAGAAGCCATAGCTTCATCGATAAGCGTGTTAACTTCTTCGTCTGTTAAAGCTTCTGGCATGAAATCCTGAATGACCGTCATTTCAAAGGCTTCTTGCTCAGCTAAATCTGGACGTTCTGCATCCATAAATTGCTGATGAGAATCCCGACGCTGTTTCATAGCTTTATCAACAATCGCTAACGCAGCGGCTTCTTCTACTGCAGCGCCTGAATCGATCTCAACCTGTTTGATTGCCGCTATCAAAGAACGCACTACAACTAGGCGCTCCTTATTTTTAGCTTTCATACAGGCTTTCATTTCAGCTGTAAGTCGTTCTTGCATTGTATTAGACATTAAAATTCATCCAATCCAATTATTAGTACATACGAGTCGTACGTTTGTTCTCACGAGACAAACGCTTAGCTAAACGCTTAACGGCTGCCGCTTTCATACGTTTCTTAGCCCAAGTAGGCTTCTCATAGTACTCGCGCTTACGAGTTTCAGTTAAAACACCTGCTTTTTCACAAGTACGCTTAAAACGACGTAGTGCTACGTCAAATGGTTCAGTATCTCTGATCTTTACGCTTGGCATAATTTTACCTAATTGTTTTATATATCGGTTCTTATTCACCACGCAAGAAATGGAGAACAGCGGAAAACGTAGGATTATAATTTTGTAGACGACATTTTGCAAACCTTTTATGATAAAAAACGAGATTGTTTGTTAAAATTCAGCCTCTTTGAATGAGAGAGATAAATACGCCATGTTGGTTTTAGGAATAGAAAGCTCGTGCGATGAAACCGGAATCGCTTTATACGATACGGATAAAGGCCTAATCGCCGATACGCTTTACACGCAAGTCGAACTGCATGCCCAATATGGCGGCGTCGTACCCGAACTGGCTTCGCGTGATCACATCCGCAAATTAACCCCTCTTATTCTACAGACCCTAGACGATGCTCATATTTCTAAGGATGCCTTGGATGGCATCGCCTACACTTCTGGACCCGGGCTAATTGGCGCATTACTCGCAGGAACATCTGTTGCCCGTAGCTTGGCTTATGCATTAGATATTCCGGCGGTGGGCGTACATCATATGGAAGGCCATTTGCTCGCCCCCATGCTCGAAGAGATTCAACCTGAGTTCCCTTTTATCTGCTTATTAGTCTCCGGTGGCCATACCATGATTATTCGTGTCGATGGCCTTGGACAATACAAACTGCTTGGTGAAACCTTAGATGATGCAGCCGGCGAAGCTTTTGACAAGACCGCCAAATTGCTTGAGCTCGGCTATCCCGGAGGCCCTAATGTGTCTAATCTAGCGTTAGAAGGCAAATCTGGCCGCTACATTTTCCCTCGACCAATGGTCGATCGCCCTGGTTTAGACATGAGCTTCAGCGGTTTAAAAACCTTTACCCGCAATACTTGGTTGAAAGCGGTTGCCGAAGGAGACTCTAGTGAGCAAACCAAAGCCGATATTTGTCGTGCTTTTGAACTCTCTGTTGCAGAAACTCTGACCATCAAATGTAAGCGTGCTTTAGAGCAAGAAGGTTTGAATCGCATTGTGGTTGCTGGTGGCGTCAGCGCCAACCGTGAGATTCGTTCTAAATTAGATCAACTCATGCAGAAACGTCGCGGTGAAACCTTTTATCCTAGACTGGAGTTCTGCACCGACAATGGCGCAATGATTGCCTATGCCGGCGCACAGCGATTATTGGCGGGACAGTGTAATGATTTGAATTTTGCCGCTACGCCAAGATGGTCTTTGGAAGACTTGCCACCGATAAAGCCTGATTAGATATGACCAGGCCTGGTCATATTATTTATCCAAGTAATGTAGCCAAAGATTGAACCACGAAGGCACGGAGGTTTTTGAAGAGTAAAACATCCTGGATTTACCTGTAAAGCAGACGAACACGTAATATTAGAACTCTTTTACTCTCGTGCTTTTCTTCGTGTCTTCGTGGTGAACTATTTTGATCTTGGAGCCTTAAAGCCTACTCAGAGCCTTTCTTCTCTTTAAACAAACCCTCTTCACCGCTTATCAATCGCTGGATATTGCCTTTATGACGCCAGAAAAGAAACGCGGTCATGACGGCGGTATAAAATACCCAACTGAATTCACCTGATAAAAAATAGATATAAACCGGCGCTAACGCGGTGGCAATTAACGCGGATAAAGATGAAACCTTAAGCACCTTGGCGATAAACAACCAAGTTGCGCCAACCGCTAAACCGATTGGCAATGACAGGCCAAACATCACCCCCAACATAGTCGCGACACCCTTTCCGCCTTTAAAGCCAAAAAACACCGGGTACAAATGGCCGATAAAAGCCATCAATCCTACCAGAACAATCAGCTCAGCTTCCAGTTGCATCCAATGCGCTATAAGCACAGGAATTAAGCCTTTTAACATATCACCTACCAAAGTAATGGCGGCTGCTTTTTTACCTTTGTCGCCACCGATACGCAATACATTGGTGGCGCCCGGATTGCCCGACCCACCCTCTCTTGGATCGGGCAATCCCATTATTTTACAGACAATAATGGCCGTAGAAATCGAACCTATTAAATAAGCCGCAATCATAAAAACTGTAATCTCTAATTCCATCTTTTTTCCTTTTAACGATACATTGCTACGACACATTCTCCAGCCACTCAAAGAGTAATACACAGAAGAGGTCGTGTAAAGATTGAATGATTTTACTAGAAGTAGATAATAGACGTTCAGATAAAGACACCTATCGACCTGCAAACGTTATAAAAGCTATTATTTTTAAGGAAAAACATGGACATCATCTTTATTCAAGGCCTAAAAACCCAAGCGATTATTGGTATTTTTGATTGGGAGCGTGAAAATCGTCAACCCTTGATTTTTGATATTGAAATGGCCGTACCCATTGCCGGTGCGGCAAAAAGCGACGACATAGACGACACCGTCAGCTATAAAACAGTCTCGGATGAAATCATTGAATTAGTCGAAAAGAGCTCTTATGAACTCTTGGAAAGCTTAGCCGAAGCGATTTGCCTGCATGTTTTAAAGACTCACAAAGCCGTACAAAGCATTCAATTAAAGGTCGGAAAACCCCAAGCAGTCGCAGAAACCGATACCGTTGGATTGATTATTACCCGACGCCGATAGAGTCCAGAACCTTTACTATTCGCTCGTTACATGCAGAACTTTCTGCTCTTGCGCCGCACTTTTAATTAACGGCACAAGCTGCTCCATGTGTAAACAGGCATTTTGTTCCGTTATCTTATCTAATGCCGCATAATCTTCTTCAAACTGACGACGATTTTGTTTCGATAGATTTTTAACAATTTTATTATAAAGCCCATCGCCCTCTGCAAGACGGACAATCGTTACCAATTGCTCAGGTGCGACTTGCGGAGCAAACTTCTGCACGATACGGTCGTCAACGCCTATCATTTTGCTGGCCAACGCTCGGTAAGCCGTTAATTTACGTTGGTGACTCTCATCATCGGCGACACTTGGATGATTTAAACGCTGCTCGAGCAAAGTATGGAGTGCTTCTACCACCTCAACAGGCAATGAAAACATGACAGGACCAATCTCTAGCTCAAATTCGCCAGACTCTTTTCGTTTTGCTTCAATATCCATATTATCCCGACCTAAATATACTTTGTATCTGTTGAGGTAAATTCAATCTGACCCAAGCTTTCCAGCTCAAAGGTCTTTTCGACAATTCGGCGAATCGCTTCTTTTAACAGTTCTTTACTCGGCAAGGTAGCCGTGGCTAAATCAGTTTCAAATTGTTTGGCTAAAATACCACCCGTGTTTTTTATGATCATCTCGCTCAGCTCAGGATCATTGGCCACCATCATAAACATCAATATATCTTTATTATCTAAAACCCTTAAAAGACTTTGGCACTCCAAATCTTTTAACGCTTTAATTCTCAACCCTAACTTAATATAACTCTTTAGCGTAGAGTGACTTTCACCTTGTTCCAGCGCTAATAAATGCTCTAGGGTGATGTTCAATAAAGCCACTGAAAATTGATCCATCTTTACGGCAGCACACCCCATATGAACTAACCATTCATTTTCATGGAGCTTTTTTAATCCAACTTTCATAGTGAAGACTTCTCTTTTAAAGTAGATATTAATTAAATTGAGTTTAGGCATTGCTAGAGAACTTAAAGCCTAGTTATAGCCTAAGAGACAGCAAATACCTGGCTATTAAATTAGATGATTAGTAGCGGTTTAAGAGTGTTTGTAGCATAATACCACATCTCTTAATAAAACGATTTTATACGAAAAAATGCGCTCCAAAACTTCCTCTAAAAACAATAATCATAAAGCACTGCCAACCCCTTCAGCCGAAGGGTTAGAGCACAGCCAGAAACTGAGTAAAAAAATCAGAAGTACGCTGGCTCGACATAAGCAGTTAACCTTTGCCCAGTACATGCATAAAGCACTATATACGCCAGAGTTGGGTTATTACGCCAGCGCTTTACCCAAAATTGGTGAACAGGGTGATTTTATTACCGCGCCAGAAGTCTCACCGATTTTTTCGCGCTGCTTAGCCCGCCAAACAATACAAATACTTGAACAGCTCGAATCTCCTAATATTTTAGAATTCGGAGCCGGCAGTGGCGTTATGGCTAAAGATATTTTATTAGCATTAGAGGAACAAGAGCAAACACTAGAACGGTATTACATCCTAGAAATCAGTGCGAATTTACAAGAGCGCCAAAAAAACAGACTCAAGAACGAACTGCCAGCAGAACTATTTAAAAAGGTCGTTTGGCTAAACGAATTACCGAGCACACCTATTTCTGCCGTCATTATTGCCAATGAGGTGCTCGATGCTATGCCATTTGAACGATTACGCATTGAGCCTGAACAGTTCCTACAAGGATTTGTTCGTTACAACGAAACGGCTGATAAATTTGAATGGGATTACCGACCCATTATCGATCCAGACTTGCAAAAATTTGCCTATCAACTGATTCAAAATATTGGCAAAGTATCTCATTTAGGCTACGAAACTGAAATTAATCTCAATATTAAACCTTGGTTAAAATCACTCAATCAGATCCTAACGCAAGGTGCGGTGATTTTGATTGATTACGGCTATACTCGCCAAGAGTATTACCAACCTGCTCGAGTCATGGGCACCTTGCGCTGCCACTATCAACATCGTGCGCACAGCAACCCTTTCTTTTATCCAGGACTACAAGATATTACCGCGCATGTTGATTTTACGGCCGTGGCTGAAGATGGATTTGACAGCGGCTTCAAGGTCGCAGGCTTCACGACTCAAGCAAATTTTTTAATGGGCAGCGGTTTGATAGAGATGGCCGTTGACCCTGATGCTCCAGTGACAGAACAAATTAAGATTGCCCAGCAGATTAAAACCCTGACTCTACCTGATGAAATGGGAGAAAGCTTTAAAGTCATCGCTTTGACCAAAAACATTGATAACCCACTAATGGGCTTTAGCGTGCGGGATTTACGCCACCAACTGTAAGAGCTAAAGACAACGTTAAGATTAAACAATACTTTTAGGAACCCACCATGGAAATTTTTCAAGCCGCTATTTTAGGTATTATCGAAGGCCTTACTGAGTTCTTGCCCATCTCCTCTACAGGCCATTTAATTGTCGCCAGTGAGTGGATGGGGCTAGAGCAGACGGTACAAAACAAATCGTTTGAAGTCATTATTCAAGTCGCCGCTATTTTGGCTATTTTCTCACACTACAAAGAGAAGTTCAGTCTTGAGCATATTCGTCTTTGGACCAATGTATTTATTGCCTTCCTACCCCTCGCCGTAATTGGCTTTTTGTTTCATCACCAGATCAAAGCTATGTTTACCCTAGAAACGGTCGCCTGGATGTTTATTGTCGGCGGGATTATCTTTCTTATTATGGAAAAACTCTATAACGAAGGCACTCACCGCACTCGAGATATTGAAGATTTGAGCATGTCACAAGCGTTCTGGATTGGGATTGTACAAATGTTCGCGCTCATTCCTGGCACAAGTCGTGCCGGTGCCTCCATTGTCGGTGGCATTATGGTTGGATTAGATCGTAAAGCATCTGCTGAATTCTCATTTTTACTGGCCTTACCAGTCTTGGCGGCGGCATCGGGCTTAGATCTCGCCACAAACTATTCTGAATTTGCAAATACATCATGGCTCCCCTTATTGGTCGGTTTTGTCATGGCCTATATTGTGGCCTACCTAACCATGAGTCTTTTTATCCGCTTCCTGGCAAAATTCACTTTTAATGCTTTCGGTATTTACCGCATTATATTTGGGACGGTACTGCTGATCTGGTTTGTTTAAGCTTAATTTACACGCAAAACAAAATATTGGAAATACCTCGATGAAAAGAATAGTAACGCGACCCACCTGGATAACGTTAGGATGGATACTGATAGGAGTCGTTTTCTACGCATCACTGTTTCCTGTACCGTATCCTAAAACAGAGTTCAACCATATGGACAAAGTGCATCACTTTCTCTCTTATGGGGTATTAATGTTATGGTTTTCTCAGCTGTTTCACGGCAAGCAACGACTCCTGTTATTAATGTCTTTGATTACCATGGGCATTCTCATCGAGTTCATTCAACCCTATACAGGACGAATGTTTGATCCTTTTGATATGCTCGCCAATAGCGCAGGGGCTTTAGTGGCCTGGTTACTTTCGTTAATAGGGGCCGATTTTTTATCGCATTGGTTTAAGAAGAAAGCCACACCCCCCTCTAAACTCGAGTAACTTAACAAACGGCACTTTTACCCCTTACTGAAATTCGTCAGGAGACAGCATGCTTCGTTTTCATACCGTCCGCCAAAGTCAGGCCATCGATCAAATTGCCATTAAAGAAAAAGGCATCCCTGGTATTCTCTTGATGACTAAAGAGCAGGCCTGTTTGCTTTTGAATCCTTACAACATCACTTCAATAACCCACAATCCATCGTAGTGTTTTGTGGCACGGGCAACAACGGTGGCGATGGTTTCGTGGTGGCTCAATTGGCACTACTGGCCGGCATGGAGGTGCAGGTTTTGCTTCACGGCAATCCTGACTCTATTCAGGGTGATGCGTTAATCGCTTATCAAGAGATGATTGCCGTCGGCACTACCACCAACGCCTTTTCTGAAAGTCTTATTACTCAAGCAGATATTTTGGTGGACGCCCTTTTTGGGACAGGGCTCGACCGACCGATTAGCGGTCAACTGGCCGAACAGATCCAATGGCTTAATCAAACTAAAAAGCCCGTATTAGCATTGGACCTGCCCAGCGGTTTAAATGCGGATACGGGTGCCATTTTAGGCCAAGCGATTCAGGCGACGCATACTTGTACTTTTATTACCCGTAAATTAGGACTGCACACTTTTCAAGGATCGGATACAGCCGGAAAAGTACACTACAGCCGACTATTCCTACCTTTAGATATCATCCAAAGCCAATCGCCTGCTGCATTGAATCACTCCCTTAAACATTGGATGAATAAATTACCTGAGCGTCTCGCGAGCCAACATAAAGGGGTGGCCGGAACAGTTTGTTTAGTCGGAGGAAATAACTCGATGATGGGCGCCATTCAGCTTGCGGGTTTGGCAAGCCTAAAGGTCGGAGCAGGCCTGGTGAAAGTCATCACTCATGCAGAACATACCGTCGCCATTACGCAAAGTATTCCTGAACTGATGTGTTATCAGCCTAAAGAGTTAATGACTCAAGCCAACCTCTCTAATGTGGTGGGGATTGGGCCAGGCCTGGGGCTAGACGATTGGGGTAAAAAACTCTATCAACAAATATTGGACGTGCCGTTACCGAAAGTAGTCGATGCGGATGCTTTGAAATTACTGGCTTTAAATCCGCAACAACAGAGCAATTGGGTACTGACACCCCATCCAGGGGAAGCCGCTTTATTACTCAATATCACCACACCCGAAATTCAAGCCGATCGCGTTCAAGCCATTAAGACCTTACAACAGAAATATGGCGGCGTGATTGTTTTAAAAGGCAATGGTAGTTTGATTTATGATGGCGAACATATGGAAATTTGTCTAGCGGGTAACCCGGGCATGGCCGTGGGTGGAATGGGGGATGTACTGACCGGCACGATTGCGACCTTTATTGCCCAAGGCCTCTCATTATGGGATGCCACCTGCTTAGGTGTTTCACTGCACGCTCACGCAGGTGATGTGCTCGCCCAACAAAAAGGCCAGCCCGGAATCTTACCTTCCGAACTGGCCTCTGTTATGAGCCAACTGATGAGTTACCGTGATTAAACGTTAATTAAGATTTAATTAAGTTCAAATTCAAATTTAATCCGCTACTTTATAAAAGTGGGTTAAATTGATTATTCCCTTTCAACTACGTCGGTAAAAAATCAGCCAACTCTTTAAAGACTTCAAAAAGTTCTTCTTCGGTCTCGGCGATAACATTGATATGACCTAACTTACGTCCAGCACGCTCTTCTTTATCGTACAAATGTAAAAACGCTTTGGGCATTTTTAAGACCTTATCCACAGGACCGGTTTCGCCAATGATATTAATCATCGCGGCCAAAGGTTGGCGTGGTGTCGTTGCCCCTAATGGTAAACCGGTAATTGCACGCACATGGTTCTCAAACTGAGAGGTCATCGCCCCTTCAATGGTCCAGTGACCTGAGTTATGCACTCGTGGCGCCATCTCATTGGCAACTAAACCATGAACCGTTTCAAATAACTCGAGCGTTAATACACCAACATGACCTAACTCATCCAGCAAGCTCTGCATATAAGCTTCAGCCTTTTGCTGCGTCTCTTCTGAGACTTCACGCGCTGGTGCAATGGTGTAACGCAAAATCCCTTCGTTATGCACATTTTGCACTAATGGATAATAGACATGTTCGTTATTGGCGTTACGTACCGCCACCATCGACAACTCACGTTGGAAGTTAACAAAACCTTCTAACACCAATTCACGCCCACCAATTTCTGACCAGGCCTGGTCAATTTGATTTTCGTCTTTTAGAACAAACTGGCCCTTGCCGTCATAGCCTTCTGTGGTGGTTTTTAAAACGGCTGGCAAACCAATCTTAGCCACCGCAACTTTTAAAGTTTCAAGTGAATCTACGACTTGGTAAGGCGCGCAAGGAATCTTAAGCTGGTCAAACATGCCTTTTTCTCGGCCACGGTGCTGAGCCGTATACAGAGACTTTTCACCAGGATAGACCGGTGTGGTTTTAGCAATTTCACGCACCGTCGCGACATCAGTATTTTCACTTTCGTAGGTAATCACATCCGCAAAACTCACTAAATCTGCTAATGAGCCTACATCATCCGACTGCATATACATGTGGCCCAGTAGCGCAGACGGCTCGCTGTGACTGCTACCGTAAAAACCAAATTTTTGGCCCAATGGATAACCCGCAATCGCCAACATGCGGCCAAGTTGTCCAGCGCCTAATACACCAATGCGTTTTGTAATCGGGGTCATTTTTTCTCCATGCAAAGGCATCTATTATCAAAGCCATAGGGCTTAAATCGAGTTTTCTAAAATAAAAAACCGTAGCCAGGCAGTTCAACAAGGCTTGACCTACGGCTTTAAGATATCTATATTATTTTGTATTTAGATCGTTTATCAGTCGATTTTAAATGCGAGGATCTGAATTCTCTAAAATCGTTTGAGTTTGCTCCGCTCTAAATGCTTTAACCGCTGCACGAATGACGGGGTTAGAGTTGCCGACGATTTGTGCCGCCAAAATACCTGCATTCTTAGCACCCGCATCACCGATGGCCAAGGTGCCGACGGGGATACCACCCGGCATTTGCACAATCGACAACAATGAATCTTGTCCACTCAACGCTTTAGATTGCACAGGCACACCTAACACTGGCACCACGGTTTTAGCCGCCACCATGCCAGGAAGATGCGCAGCACCACCCGCACCCGCAATAATAACTTGCAAGCCACGTGCTTCAGCTTGATCCGCATAGTCAAACATTAAGTCTGGCGTTCTATGCGCCGAAACGACCTTCACTCCATAAGGCACTTTGAAAAGTTCTAACATTTCTACTGCATTTTTCATGGTCGGCCAATCAGACTTTGACCCCATAATCACACCGACAACAGGCAATATTGTTTCTGCCATGATTCCACCTAACTTAGCCTAAAGCTTCGAAAAAACGAAGTATTATACACCCCAATGAAATATTAATCATTTTTTAGTAAAAATAGACTTTTTGGCATACTCTAATTGAGATAACCCTATAAAAAATCACTATAAAGTAACCCTATATCCCGGTAAATTTAGAGGATAATATAATTTATGGACCTTCCTCAAATGGACAATCAAAATGCGACCACTTTTCTCTTTGATCCTAGTGGGATTCTTAACAACACTGATAGGTTGCACAGACAACAATGAGCAGAGTTACGCGCCGGTTTTCATCGAGCATAAAACGTCTATAAAGCACTACCAGTTTGCAATTCATCCACTCCACAACCCGACGCGTTTATATGCCGTCTTTAACCCCTTAATAGAGTATCTAAACCAAAACATCAAGGGATCTGAGTTTAGTGTGGAAGCCTCTAAAAGCTATGCTGACTTTAATGTAAAATTACAAAACCGATCCATTGCTTTTGCGTTGCCCAACCCCTACCAGACATTATTAGCGATTGATAAAGGTTATCAAGTCATTGCCAAAATGGGCGATGATGAAAATTTTAAAGGTATTTTTTGGTGCGTAAAGACAGCAATATAAAAGACCCAATAGACTTAAAAGGTAAGGTGGTCAGCTACCCTGCTCCCACAGCCTTAGCCGCGACCCTATTGCCACAGGATTTTTTGCAGAATAATGGGATTAATGTCCGCACAGACATTGAAAATAGATATGTAGGTTCGCAAGAGTCTTCTATTATGAATGTTTTTGTGGGTGATAGCGCCGCAGGTGCCACCTGGCCACCGCCATGGAAAGCTCTCTCTGATGAACGGCCAGAACTTAAACAACAACTTAAAGTCATTTGGCAAACACAATCCTTGCCTAATAATAGCATTATCGCTAGATCAGATGTTCCACCGGAACTTATCAGAGAAGTGCAGACATTATTAATTAACCTCCAGAACACGGAATCCGGGCAAAAGATACTTAAAGCCATGTATCTTTCAAAGTTTGAATTGGCCGATAATGAAACTTATAATCGCGTCCAAAAATTCATTGAACATTTTGAAAAAACAGTCCGCCCTCTCAACCCCTAAAAAAGGCTCTTTAAAAAGAATACCGATGAACTGGATACCTAATTTAGGTCCAAAAAATACGGAATAAATCATGCTTCAACGCTTTAAAAGTAAATCTATCAAACATTCATTAATTATCGGTATAGCCATTATTCATGCCATATTAATGAGCATATTTGTGTTTGACTTGGTACAACGAGAAAAAGCATTTTTATTAGATGAGTCTAAGGCTGCCACCATCGGCATTACTAGAACCTTAGCCGTTAACAGCATTAACGGCGTACTCTCCAATGACCTCATCGGTTTAGAAGAGATTATAGCCGCACAGTCACTCCAACCCAACTTTAACTTCGGCATGATTTTAGACACAAAAGGCCAAATTCTAGCCTTCCACAACGCCCAAAATCCAACTGAAAACAGAACGGGACAATATATCTCTATTGACTCTCTCGGCTCTGACAATGGCGTCGTTATTTTAACCGACCGACCTGAAGTCATTGATACCGCTAGTCCTATTTATGTCAATGAAGAACAGATCGGTTGGGTGCGAGTGCAAAACAGCCGACAAAAGATGGCCGACAGTTTGCAAAAGATGACTTACGAAGGAGTGATGTACGCACTGTTTGCGATACTGATTGGAGCGCTGTTTGCCTGGTTTATAGGACGACAACTCACCCGAGACATTAACCAATTAGTGAATACCACGCAAAAAGTTCGCGCTGGCGAAAGAAATATCTCACTCAACCTTAATCGCCGGGATGAATTACAGACTCTTGCAGAAAACTTCCAATCAATGCTCTCTAGTCTGAATAACAAAGAGTCCGAACTGTTTACCGAAAAGGAACGTGCCGAGGTGACCTTAAAGTCGATTGGCGATGGCGTTATCACCACCAATCGAGCGGGAGAGATAACTTACCTTAATCCAGTATCAGAACACTTAACAGGCTGGAGCAACCAGAGAGCTACTGGCCAACCGATACCAATTGTTTTTAAAATTTACAATGAAACCACGATGGAACCCGCCAATAACCCCGCTCTAAAGTCGATGGAAACAGGGCAAATTATTGCCTTAGAAAATCACACCATTTTGATTAATCACGCAGGGGAGAGCATCTCTATTGAAGATTCTGGTGCGCCTATCATTGATAGGCAAGGCCAAATAATTGGATCGGTTTTAGTTTTTCATGATGCGACTGAAGCTAAAAAGTTGCGCGCCACACTCACATGGCAAGCCACGCACGACAGCTTAACAGGACTGCATAACCGCACCGCATTTGAAAGCCATCTCGAAGAGCTCATCGAGGAGGCCGCACACGACCCCGATAGTCAGCACTGCTTACTTTATATCGACTTAGATCAATTTAAAGTGGTTAACGACACCGCAGGCCATACCGCCGGAGATGAACTCTTAAAGCAAGTTGCTTTGTGCATTAAAAAAGAGATTCGAGATAACGATTTATTAGCCCGAATTGGTGGAGATGAATTCTCTATCTTACTGGCAAACTGTCACCTTGATACGGCCATGGTTATCGCTGAAAAAGTTCGCTACCACGTTGATGCATACCGTTTCATCTGGGAAGATAAAGTCTTTAATATTGGTACCAGCATTGGTATTGCTAAGATTGAAGGCCTGACCAATAAAGCAACGGTAATGAGCCAGGCAGACATCGCCTGCTACCTAGCAAAAGACAATGGTCGAAATCGAGTCAATGTTTATATTGCAGATGATAAATCCGTAGAGAAAACCTACAACCAGCTTGGCTGGGTTGGCAAAATAAAATCCGGCATTGAGCAGAAGCAATTTCGACTTTATGCCCAAGAGATCACCCCTTTACAAGAAGCTCAAACTCATAAGAGCTATGAGATACTGGTGCGTTTAAAGAAAACTGATGGCACTATTGTTTTTCCAGATGCCTTTTTACCTGCGGCTGAACGGTTTAATCTAATGGCGGCCTTAGATACTTATATTGTTGAACATGCCCTTGAATGGTTAAAACAGCATAGCGAAAAAATAGAGCGCTTGAACATCAATATTTCTGGGCAATCCTTAGAAAACGAGGATTTTAACAACCGCCTACTAGAGTTATTAGCCGAAAATGAGACGATTAACCATAAAATCTGTTTTGAAATCACTGAAACCACAGCCATTACCCACATGTCCTCTAGCATCACTTTTTTAAACAGTATTAAGAGTTATGGTTGCCAACTGGCACTGGATGATTTCGGTTCAGGATTCGCGTCTTTTACCTGGTTAAAAACCTTACCCGTTGATTACGTTAAAATTGATGGGACTTTTGTGCTCGACGTGCTCTCTGACAAGGTCGATGCTGCGATGGTTCGAGCCTTACACCAAGTGAGTCAAGAGATGAATATTAAATCAATCGCTGAGTTTGTCGAAAATCAAGCCACTGCCGATTGGTTACAAACGGTAGGCATTGAGTATGCCCAAGGCTATCATTTCCATAAACCGGCACCGATTGAGGCGTTATTTAAAGCCTAAGGCAATATGATTTAACGAACTGCATTTCATTAAACTCAGCTTGATAAAGTCTAGCTCAACTCACTAGAGTCGATAACTGCAAACATGTCTCCCCCCAAAGACTTGGCTTTCTTTTTAGCTAAAGTTGCATGGCATGCTAACTTTTGTTGATGACTGAAAACCCCCTCCTTAACCAGCAAGACGCCGAGCGACAAACTCATCATTGAAAAGAAAGCTGATTGACCTTCACGATTTAACGCCTGTAGACCTCTACGCAATCGATCTTCTGGTAGATAAAACTGTCCTATTTCTTTTCTAAACTCAGTCAAAACACCTTCACAGATTTCTTCATAATCACTCACTCTAGGCGATACAATAATAAAATCGTCGCCGCCTATATGGCCAATAAAATCAACATCCGGCTGAATGTGGTGCATCAGAATATCGGACATGGCGCGAATAATATCGTCCCCTTGATCAAAACTGTAATAATCGTTATAAGGCTTAAAATTGTCAATATCGACATAGATCACCACAAAGGGAATCTGCTGATTTAAGAAACTTTGAATCGTTTTTTGAATAGGCACATTTCCTGGCAATCCCGAAAGTGGATTTGCATACTGTGCACTTTCCATTTTCAAGTTAGTCATGACACGCAGTAGGTCCATAAATCGGCCGCACCCTCTAAACTCACCCTTTTCAGAAATGACAAAAGCATCCCCTTTATGATGACCTTGTTCATCTGTAATCAGACGACTCAATTCAACTAAAGGCATATTAATATCGACCACAACGGGGTCTTTATCCATAATAGTCGCAATGGACTTTCGATGATATAAATCCCGACCAAAGCGTCGTGCTAAAAGATCCATTAAATCCCGACGCCAAACGATTCCAACAATCTTTTTATGGGCGACAACCGGCAAGAAATCAATCTGTGTCTCTTTGAGCAGATACTCCGTCACCAAACCAACTTCACTGTCTGGGTGAAAACTTTCACAATCATGAACAAGACATTCAACCGTTTCCGCCGTTTTAATCATGACCGCATCAGTCTCTATTGGCCATTCATAATCTAATGACAGAGTTGGCACAGCCTGCGGCTTTTTAAAGAGATAACCTTGAATATAATCGACGCCCATCACTTCCAGCACCTTTAAGGTCGCTTCGTCTTCAACGCCTTCTGCGACTATTTTGGTATTTAACCCTTTCGCTAAGGCGCAAATGGTTTCCATAAAACGTCTTTTATCAATATCAACAGCCACCCCTGATACAAAAGGTTTATCTATTTTTACAAAATCCGGCTTCACCTCTGACCAGATACGTAGGCCGTTATAGCCACCGCCTAGATCATCAATCGCCACCTTAAAGCCCATTTCACGATAATGATTAATCGACTCAACAAACAGTGAGTAGTCCTCTACAGGTTGCAACTCGGTGATTTCAATCACCACTTGTTCAACACTAATCCCAAGTAGCTTTAGACAATCTAAAGTCACGCCACTTTGATGCCCACCTTGCATTAACGCATTGACAGTGACATTAATAAATAAAAATTCAGGCGAGCCATATTGCTGATATTTTTCGATGGCGATTTGCCTTGCTAACCAATCCATTTCAAAAAGACAGCCATGCTCTTCTGCCACGTGGAACAAATGCAATGGGCTATGCAAAGGTGAATTTTCAGGCCCTCTAATCAGAGCTTCATAAGCAAACACCTCGCGTTTTTTAATATCGACAATCGGTTGAAAAACGGGGGATAAATTTCGCAGGGATAGAATTGAATATAATTCCCGCCCTAATATCGAATCCTGCAATTCAACTCGTAGGTGTTCGTTTAACTGGACTAAATCCTTGGTCTGACAGTGTTGCAACATAGCTGGCTCTCTGCTTGAATGGTGTAAAGCAGAGGACTATAACAAGCCCATATAAAACATTTTCGACAAGCTAATGACCGTTTTATTACCTAGCCTAAACCATTCCATGGACAGGGGGAAACAGCCCCCAATGACTCCGGCACTTGACCCAAAAAGTCTTTTCAATCATAATAATCTCTTAGCGCCGATTTGATAGATCAGCTTGCGGGCGCATTATAAGTACGGCTAAAGCGAGGAATCCGTATATCTAATACATTCCCGTTTATTCCCCGTACCTCGTTACTTCAAATTTCATTTTCATTTATGCTTCGAGGCACACACATGACTAAAACAACCGTATTTACCTCAGAATCCGTTTCTGAAGGCCACCCAGATAAAATTGCCGATCAAATTTCCGATGCTATGTTGGATGCCATTATTAAGCAAGATCCTAAAGCACGAGTTGCTTGTGAAACCTTTATTAAAACCGGTATGGTTATGCTCGGCGGTGAAATCACCACTGAAGCTTGGGTGGATCAAGAAGAATTGGTTCGTAATGTCGTCAAAGAGATTGGCTACAACCACGGTGATCTAGGATTTGATGGTGACACTTGCGCCGTTCTTTCTTCTATTGGTAAGCAATCTCCAGAAATCGCCATGGGCGTGGATGATTCTGCGGAGCATGAACAAGGCGCGGGCGATCAAGGCTTGATGTTCGGTTATGCCTCTAATGAAACAGATGTTCTAATGCCTGCTCCAATCTACTACGCGCATCTTTTAATGGAGCGCCAAGCTTATGTTAGAAAATCGAAGAGCTTGCCCTGGTTGAGGCCTGATGCTAAAAGCCAGATTACATTACGTTATGAAGATGGCATACCAGTAGGGATTGATGCGGTTGTACTTTCAACGCAACATAGCCCAGATGTCAGTAATGAAATTTTGCGTGAAGCGGTCATGGAAGAGATTATTAAGCCTGTTTTACCGGCAGAGTGGTTTCACAAAGATACCCAGTTCCACATTAACCCAACTGGCCGTTTTGTCATCGGTGGACCCGTAGGCGATGCCGGCTTAACAGGACGTAAGATCATAGTAGATACCTATGGCGGCATGGCGCGTCACGGTGGCGGAGCTTTCTCTGGTAAAGATCCATCTAAAGTGGATCGTTCTGCCGCTTATGCGGGTCGTTATGTGGCTAAAAATATCGTCGCAGCAGGCCTGGCCGATAAGTGTGAAATACAAATTTCTTATGCCATTGGGGTTGCAGAACCGACCTCTATTAGCTTAGAAACCTTTGGGACAGAAAAAGTCGCCATCACACTGATTGAACGTCTAGTCCGTGAACACTTTGATTTGCGTCCTAAGGGCTTAATTGCAATGTTAGACTTGTATCGTCCTATCTACCAAAAGACAGCTTCTTACGGTCACTTTGGTCGTGAACTGCCTGAATTCACCTGGGAAAAGACTGATAAAGCCGCCGTTTTGCGTTCAGACGCAGGTTTATAAATTCAGCATAAAAAATGCCTAAAAACGATTCCCAAAAATACAAAATTAAAAGTAGAGCAAACAGATGATTAAATCACAGCAAAAATATCCGCAAAAATTCAGCTTAGAGTTCTTTCCGCCAAGAACGGATAAAGGCATGGATAAACTGAAGACAGTGATCGATTCACTGGGCACTTTAAATCCAGAATATATGTCCGTCACCTATGGTGCTGGTGGTACAACTCAGGCAAAAACCTTGGAAACCGTCCGTTATATCCAAGAACACACAAACAATGAAGCGGCTCCGCATTTAACGTGCATTGGCGCCTGTGAAGACAGCGTAAATGAGCTATTAGACACCTATGAAGCCATTGGCATTAAGCGTATTGTCGCGTTACGCGGTGATTTGCCTTCTGGCATGATGGATCCAGGCGAATTTAAACATGCCAGCGATTTAGTCAAATTCATTAAAGACACTCGTGGTGATCGGTTTCATTTAGAAGTCGCCGCTTATCCTGAAACGCACCCCCAAGCACGCAATTGCGATATTGGGATGAAATGGTTTAAGCATAAAGTGGATCAAGGGGCTGATTCAGCCATTACCCAGTACTTCTTTAACTTTGACAGTTACCGTTATTTTATTGATAACTGTGAACGTAATGGCATCGACCTGCCGATTATTCCAGGCATTATGCCGATTACCAATTATGAAAACCTGATTCGCTTTTCTGAAGGTTGTGGCGCTGAAGTGCCTCGCTGGTTAAAGTGTCGTTTAGAAAGCTTTGAAGATGACAAAGAGAGTCTCTTGTCTTTTGGCAAAGATTTCGTGCAAGAATTGTCGCAAAAGCTATTAGATGCAGGCGCTCCAGGCATTCATTTTTACAGCATGAACAGCATTGAGCCGACTCTGGAAATAACTAGATCTCTGACCTTCAAATAAGGTCACTTTAATCAGTTCACTCAAGGATTTAATAGCATGCGCATCTCACGTCTGTATTTAGAAGGCAGCTATCAAGCAAATCAAACGATTGCTTTGCCCAAGGAACAGGCGCATTATGCGTTAACGGTGTTACGCCTTAAGAACGACTATGTGATTGAAGCCTTCAATGGTCAAGGGCTACTCGCAACGGGTAAACTAATCGTTACCAGTCGACGTACAGCCGACTTCCAAATCGAATCCGTAGAGCAATCTAATAACGAATCACCTTTGAATACCGTCTTAGTACAAGGTATTTCTAAAGGGGATCGAATGGATACCTCCATACAAAAAGCCGTTGAACTCGGCGTGACGGCGATTCAACCTATTTTCACGGAACGCTGTGATGTCAAGCTGGAAGCGGATAAGTTAGAAAAGCGCCGTAACCAGTGGCAAGCCATTGTTATTAAATGCCTGTGAGCAAAGTGGTCGCACAGTTGTTCCTGAAATGCGGCCTATTCAAAGCTACCAGGCCTGGTTGGTTACACAAAACCTGGACCAACCATGCTTTGGTTTGGTATTGGATCCTTATGCTGAACAGAGCTTAAAAACCGTGACGGCACCTGCTGAAAAAACACCCATTCAACTACTGATTGGCCCTGAAGGTGGCTTGACCGAAACAGAAGTCCAGCAGGCGACACAAATAGGGCTAACCCCGATACAACTTGGTCCTAGAGTACTGCGAACTGAAACCGCCGGCCCTGCCGTTTTAGCGATATTACAAACGCTCTGGGGTGATCTGTAATCGTTACAAAGTCCATAAATAATCAAGGTGATTACGGGTGCAAAGTGAGCCGTCTGAACAGGCGTCGTAACTTAGATCTCTCTAAATAAGAATCACTCTCAAAAAGTTAAAATACAGTTATAATAGTCCAACTATAAAAACCCAGCGACCCTAAATCGCACAATCTTCATAAGAGATTCGCCAATGCCTTCAACACATCAAGTCCCGCATCTACAAACTGCTCTAAAAGGCCCTTTACTCAAGTTGGAAAAACATCTCCTAGACCATCGAGCAGAGATTGAATGTTGGTTTCGTAAGCAATTTAAAAACACCCCCGCGCCCTTCTATTGCTCTGTCGACTTAAGAAATGCTGGCTATAAATTAGCGCCCGTGGATACGAATCTCTTTCCTGCAGGCTTTAATAATCTACACCCTGACTTACGCTCATTAGCAGTGCATGCGGCACAAACGGCGGTGACACAGGTTTGCCCGGTGGCCGATGGCGTCTTAATCATTCCAGAAAGCCACACCCGTAATATGTTCTATCTTGAAAACCTATTCACGCTGCAAACCATTTTAGAAAGTGCCGGTTACGAAGTCCATATTGGTTCACTTATTCCAGATTTAGACGCCCCCTTATTGGTTGAGTTGCCTTCAGGTAGCACCCTGACGTTAAAACCGTTAATTCGCAAAGGCGAACGTGTCGGAGTGGATGATTTCTTTCCTTGTGCCGTCCTATTGAACAACGATCTGTCCGGTGGTCGACCAGAAATCTTAGAAGGCATTGAGCAGATATTACTGCCACCGATGGACTTGGGCTGGACGAATCGCTACAAAACACAACATTTTGACCACTACTCTGATGTGACTGAATCCTTTGCGAAAATTATCGATATTGACCAGTGGTTAATCAACCCGACCTCAATCTCGTGTGGTCCGATTAACTTTAAAGAACGCACTGGGTTTGAAAATCTAGCGGACACGGTTAATCGAGTCTTAGATGAAACTAAGACGTACTACGAAACCCATCAGATTGACTGCAAACCGTTTGTCATTGTGAAGTCCGACAGCGGTACCTACGGAATGGCGATCATGTCTGTTAGCAGTGCAGATGACATCCTTAACCTAAATCGTAAACAACGTAACAAGATGGCCTCCGTTAAAGAAGGACTGCAAGTCGAACAGATGCTGGTTCAAGAAGGTGTTTATACCTACGAGACGGTTGAGGGAGCCGTTGCAGAGCCCGTTGTCTATATGATCGGTAGCCAGGTGATTGGCGGCTTTTACCGTATCCATACCGATAAAACGTCCACGGACAACCTGAACTCGCCAGGCATGCATTTTGAGCCACTCTCTTTTGAAGAGTCGTGCGCTATGCCCGATGATAATCAGAACCCTGATGCCAGTCCTAACCGTTTTTATGCTTACGGAGTCATCGCGCGCTTGGCGTTATTGGCGGCGGCACGTGAAATCGCCGTTGCAAAAGATGCTCTGACCGACTTAAATGATATTTAAATTACGTCGATTAATTTGTTAAGTTCATCTGTCGATCACTTGAAGACTCTAGTCTTCAAGCGCCCCCTTTAATCGTGATAAAAAGGAAACCAAAATAATGCTTAAAGTTGGCATAGTAATGGATCCCATCGAAAACATTAAACCCTACAAAGACAGTTCGTTTGCGATGCTTTTAGAAGCCCAGCGACGTGGTCATGAGTTGGTTTACATGCAACCTGAAGATCTTTATCTGAAGAATGGCCAGGCCTGGTCAATCGCCAGCGATCTCAAAGTTTGGGACAGACCTAAAACGGAGCAATACTTTGGTTTCGGTGGCAGTCATGAGATCCAACTCAATACTTTAGATATTATCCTGATTCGCCAAGATCCCCCTTTTACCAATGACTATCTCTATAGCACGCATATGTTAGAGCTGGCTGAAGCGGAAGGTGTTTTGGTAGTGAATAAACCACAGAGCCTTCGTGATGCGAATGAAAAATTGTTTGCCAGCTGGTTCCCGCAATGTATTCCGCCCACGGTCGTCACGGCCAATACGGATAAATTGCGTGCCTTTATCAGTGACCATCAAGATACGATCCTTAAGCCATTGGATGCCATGGGCGGAGCCTCTATCTTTAGAGTTAAACATGATGATCCGAATATCAGTGTCATTATTGAAACCATGACCGACCATGGCAAGCACCACATTATGGCGCAGACCTACTTACCTGAGATTAAAGCCGGTGATAAACGTATTTTGCTAATTAATGGCGAGCCACTTGATTACACCTTAGCGCGCATTCCAGCCGAAGGGGAAACCCGAGGTAATATCGCAGCAGGCGGAACAGGTGTAGGTATGCCGATCACTGATCGAGAGCGTTGGTTATGTGAACAGATTAAACCGACGCTGAAAGCCAAAGGATTGTATTTTGTTGGCTTGGATGTCATAGGGGATTACATCACTGAGATCAATGTCACCAGTCCAACCTGCATTCGTGAACTTGATACACAATTTAATTTGAATATTGCAGGCACCTTGTTTGATAGCTTAGAAGCCCAGCTTAAATTACAAGAGTAAACCCCAAAACTAGCATCCATAAAGCAGAGTTGTTAATTTTAGTTTTCATTGGGTTTCCACATTGACCAGGCCTGGTAGGTTATTTAATTTTCTGATACCGGGTCATTACAACAGGCTATATTAAGCCTTTTCGTAACACCGTTATCTTAGATGAGTCCTATGCCAATTCATAAACGCCCCCAAACTCGACACCTACTCCCATGGATTCTTAGCTTCGGCATTTTACTACTATCAGGCTGTTCAAGCCAAAACACGCCCCCCACTAAAGCGACCATTGTGGTTTTTGGTACCTTAGTTGACATTACCCTGTATCACCCTGATGTCAAACAAGCTGAAGCGGCCATTCAGCAAGTTGAAACTGAATTTTTACGCTTTCACAAAGAGTGGCATGCTTGGGAAAAGGGCGGCATTATTGGAAAAATAAACAAAGCCATCGCCCATTCCCAGCCTATTAACGTCCCTTTGAGCGTTAAAGAGTTTATTATCAAGTCGCAAAATTTAACCAGAACAAGTCAGAAATTGTTCGATCCCGGTATCGGTAAGCTAATTGAGCTTTGGGGATTTCATCAGGAAACTTGGTCTGGGCCGCCGCCTTCGGAAGAGGTTATTCAACATTGGTTAGTCCAACGCCCTTCTCTACTAGATATCTATTTTGATGGATTAACCCTCTATAGCAAGAATGACCAAGTGCAATTAGACTTTGGCGGCAATGCCAAAGGACTTGCCATCGATATGGCATTAGATATTATTGCCAAAGACGGCATCCACAGCGCTGTCGTCAATATTGGTGGCGATATGAAAACCCTAGGCTTGAAAAATGGCCAGCCCTGGTCAGTCGGCATTCAAGACCCTAGTAACCCTTCAAACGTAAAAGTCGCTATTCAACTTAATGCGAATGAAAGCATTGTCACTTCTGGCACTTATCAGCGTTATTTCGAATGGCAAGGCCAACACTATTCTCATATTATTAACCCTAATACTGGCTACCCTGCCCAAGGCTTTACTTCCGTCACTGTATTAAATAAAGATGCGACCACCGCAGATGCCGCCGCGACCGCTTTACTGATTGCGGGTCCAGACAACTGGTTGAAGATTGTCAAAAGCATGGGATTAACCTCTGTTTTATGCATCGATAACCAGGGTAAAGTCCTACAAACAAAAGCCATGGCAAAACGCTCGGAACTGTTATAATTTTCGCTATGAAACAATTGCCCTCTTTTGAACATAACTTCCTGATCGCCATGCCGTCTTTAGACGACAGTTGGTTTGAAAAAACGGTGATTTATATGGTGGAAGACAATGACTACGGTTCAATGGGACTGGTCATTAATATCCCCCATAAATTAACCGTGCACGACCTACTCACTCACTTTGACTTCCCCACGCACCCTGACAGTCTTTTTTTAGAAGAGACCGTATTGCAAGGTGGACCTGTAGATATGGAACGTGGATTTATTCTGCATCACCCCGCGGGCCATTGGAAAAGTTCGATGACTTTGCCTGACGACTTGGCCATGACGGTCTCGGATGATCTCATTGAGGCGCTGAGCAAGAATGATAACCCTGAACAATTTCAAATTTGCCTAGGCTTCGCTGGCTGGAAACCCGGCCAACTGGCCGAAGAGCTGAAAAGTAATAGTTGGCTGACAATCCCTTACAATGAATCTCTATTGTTTGACACGTCCATCGAAGATAAGTGGGAAGTCGCATTAAGCACGTTAGGGATCTCCCCTGAATTTTTAACCTTGGAGGCTGGACATGCCTAATCAAAACAGCAACAAGCCATCATCAAAAACGAAATCGACTACAATTTCAGGGGTTGTACTGGGCTTTGATTTTGGACTGCGCCGTATAGGGGTGGCCGCCGGCCAAACCATCACTCAAACAGCAACTCCAGAAGCCATCGTTAAAAGCCGAGACGGTAAACCGGACTGGGAACATATTAGTAAGCTGTTTGAAAGCTGGAAACCCGTTGCTATAGTCGTCGGATTACCGATGCGTTTAGATGGCACAGAACAAGCCTTGACTCAACCCGCTCGTAAGTTTGGTCAACGTTTAAGTGGCCGTTATCACTGCCCCGTTTTTTATATGGAAGAACAGCTTAGTTCAATTGAAGCTGAAAGTCGAAATCTCAAACAAACTCATATCGATGACCATGCGGCACAAATTATTTTAGAAAACTGGCTAGAAGCGAATATCACTCAAAACGTTATTTAAGGTAGCTTTGTTTTATTTAAAACTTTACATTCAAACGCCCACATGACAGCACTTACATTAACTGGAAAAAATATGACTGAACTCGACATTGATGTTTCATCCCTGCTTGAAAACATATGTGAACAATTACAAAGTCGGGCTATTTTCAGCCAGTCTCCGAAAATGATTGGTATTCGTACCGGTGGTGAGTGGGTCGCCCAAAAACTGCACGAAAAACTCGCCCTAGCAGACTCTTTGGGTGTCATCGACATCTCGTTTTATCGTGATGACTTCTCCAAAATCGGTCTGAATCCAACCACCCAAGCCTCAGATATTCCATGGGAAATCGATAACCAACATATTATTCTAGTTGATGATGTTCTCTATACGGGGCGCACCACTCGCGCCGCCTTGAATGAAATATTTGATTATGGACGCCCTGCGAGTGTCACTTTAGTCGCTTTATTGGATCGAAAAGGGTGTCGTGAACTGCCTTTTCAGGCCGACGTCATCGGCATGTCTCTAGAGTGTAGCCAAACCATCAAGGTCACAGGTCCAGAACCATTAGTTGTCACCATTCTAGATAAGCAGGAGGAGATCGCATGAGCAATTTGACAGGCCCGAATATCCAACTCAATGAATTAGGTCAACTCCATCACTTCCTGACGATTGAAGGTCTAAAACAGCATCACTTGGTCGAAATATTAGATACAGCTGAATCCTTTATCAATCCGAAGACCCGAGAGATCAAACAAGTACCGATTCTGCGTGGAAAAACCATTATGAATCTCTTTTTTGAGCCAAGTACTCGAACCCGTACCACCTTTGAAATCGCTGAAAAACGTCTCTCGGCGCAAGTCGAAAGCTTGGATATTCAAACCTCTGCCGCTAAAAAAGGGGAATCTCTGCTCGATACGCTGTGGAACTTACAAGCGATGCAGACCGATATGTTTGTGATTCGTCATGCGCAAAGTGGTGCGGCACAGTTTTTTTCGCAACACGTCGCCCCGCATGTGCATGTTTTAAATGCGGGTGATGGTCAACACGCCCACCCCACGCAAGCGATGCTCGATATGTTTACCATTCGTAAACACAAAGGCAGCATCTATGATTTGAAAGTTGCGATTGTCGGTGATGTGTTACACAGCCGAGTAGTACGCTCACAGATTCAAGCCTTGAGTATTTTAGAAGCGCGTGAAATTCGCGTGGTTGGCCCTAAAACACTCATGCCAGAAAGTCCTGATGCCATGGGCATCCATATCTATCACGATATGGAAGAAGGCATTAAGGATGTCGATGTCATTATTATGGTGCGCCTACAAAATGAACGTATGACCAGCGCGTTGATTCCCAGTGAAAAAGAGTTCTTTAAACTTTATGGACTGACGAAAGAACGTCTTGCACTGGCAAAACCCGATGCCATTGTTATGCATCCTGGGCCAATCAATCGAGGGGTTGAAATTTCCTCTGCGGTTGCGGATGGCCCCCAATCCGTCATTCTAGAACAGGTCACCTACGGCATTGCGGTGCGCATGGCGGTTATGTCCATTATTATGAGCAATGCCGCTCAATTGAAACAGCATCATGCCGAACAAGAAGCTGCGCAAGCTTCGCTTAATTTAGACGACCCGTTAACCCTTGATGCAATCGTGGAGGCAAACTCGTGAAATTAGCCATTCAAAACGGACGCATTATTGATCCAAGCCAAAACCTTGATCAAGTCACCAATTTATATCTCTCTCGTGGCCGCATTGTCGGCATGGGAGATCAAGCACCAGAAGGTTTTACAGCCGACCAAGAGATTGATGCCAGCGGTAAATGGATCCTACCAGGCCTGGTCGATTTACAGGCGCGTTTAGGCGAACCTGGCAGTAACTTTGCAGGCAGTATCGCCTCTGAAACCAAAGCGGCCGTGGCCGGCGGTATTACCAGCGTCTGCTGTCCACCTGATACCTCTCCAGTAAATGACTCACAAGCGGTCACAGAATTAATACAACGTCGCGCACGCCAGGCTTCTACGGCATTTGTTATGCCCATTGGCGCTTTGACGATTGATTTAAAAGGCGAACGCCTCAGTGGCATTTACTCCTTAAAGCAGGCAGGCTGCGTAGCGTTAAGCCAGGCGAACACCCCTATTCGCAGTGCTCTAACGTTAAAAAATGCTTTGGAATATACGTCTACCCTAGACATGGTGGTCATGTTACGTTGTGAAGACCAGCAACTTAAAAACAGTGGGGTTGCGCACAGCGGCCCTGTTAGTTCACGCTTAGGACTGCCCGAAATTCCGCCTTCAGCAGAAACCACGGCTCTTGCACGCGATTTAATTCTGGTGGAAGAAGCTGGCGTTCATGCTCACTTTTCACAACTCTCTTGCGCACGTTCGGTCGAGATGATTGCCGACGCTAAAAAACGCGGATTACCCATCACTTGTGATGTGGCTATCCACCAACTGCACCTCTCTGAAATGGATGTTCTTGGCTTTAACAGCCTATTTCACGTCTCCCCGCCTTTACGCAGCATGCGAGACAAACAGGCGTTGTTAATGGGATTAAAGTCTGGCGTCATTGATGCTGTGGTGAGTGACCACACGCCATTGCAAAAAGATGAAAAACTGCTGCCCTTTGGTGAAAGCATGCCGGGTATTAGTGGTTTAGAAACCTTACTGCCTCTGTTACTGAAATTGGTGCAAGAGAATGAGCTCGATCTACTGACGGCCATCCGCTCTGTCACACAAAACCCTGCAAAAATCCTGGGAGTACAAAGAGGTTCGCTAGAAATTAACCACCCCGCTGACTTATGTATTATAAATCCTGAGGGAGTTTGGACTTTAAAAGCAGACGAAATGCTCAGTGAAGGTCAGAATACGCCTTTCCAAGGCTGGGAGTTTATCGGGCAGGTAGAGCAAACCTTCTTCCAAGGTCGTTCAGTTTATCGCAATAATCAAGCATAAAGCCCCTAGAGTGAATCCGAATACTTTTGCTATTTCTGACTGGAAGCAGTCAGAACAAACCGCAGACTTCTGGCTTATTAGTCTGACGTTAACCAGCCCGTCTCTATTTGATATTGGCACAATCTTCTGGCTAGATTCAAACCCAGAACCTCTCCGTCTATTTAATCAAGCGTTACAATCCAACAGCATTAAACTACAACTGTTGAGTCGTGCGCCCATCACGAAGACAATAGATCCAAGCCAGATAAATTGCTCTCCACCGAGAACGGCTACAACCGCGATACCTGCCTCTGGAAATCTACTGATTCTTGGCAGCGGTTTAGAAATGGCGACCCTTTTTTATATTGCAAAACAGAGACAACCTTCTCATGCTAGTCGTCGTGT